>DASQGS010000021.1:0-1974 GCA_035632455.1 Thermoanaerobaculia bacterium
GCCCGCAGTCCTATTTGAAGATCGACTTCGGGATCATGGCGTGGACGCCCTTGTTGCCGTCGACGAGCTCGGTGATGTCGAGGTCGGCGGCGATGCTGGAGAGCATGTAGGCGTCGTCGCGCGTGAGGTGTTTCTCGGTCACGAGAAAGTCGATCATTTCGCGCAGCGCCAGCTTCGTGGCCTCGGTCAGATCCTCGTTGAGGCCCATCGTGATGTAGTGAGTCGGCGTCTCCGCGCGCGGCCACTTCAGGTGCATGTCCTTGCGATCGATCAGCTGGATGTTGCCGACGAGCGAGGTCTCCATCGCCGTGATGTCAGCCTCGCCGTTGCCCTGCCCGGCGTGGCCGTCGCCGATCTCGAAGAGCGCGCCTCTGGCGTGGATCGGAATGTAGAGCGTCGTCCCGGCGACGAGCTCCTTGTTGTCGAGGTTCCCGGCGTGGATCCACGGCGGCGCGCTGCTCACGCGTCCGACCGCTTCCGGCGGAGCGACTCCCATCGAACCGAAGAACGGATGCAGGGGCACGTCGATGTTAGGCGCGAAGTGCGCGACCATCTTCGCCTTGTCGAGCGGGATGATCTTCATCTTCGCGTATGGAAAATCGTCAGGGAGGAAACCCGCTCCCGGACGGAATCCGTTGTAGGCGTAGGGAATGGCGAGCTCGATCGAGAGTATGCGCACTTCGAGCACGTCGCCCGGCTCGGCGCCTTCGACGTAGATCGGACCGTTGAGGATGTGACCGCCCGGCCCTTTGTCGGTCACTTCCCTGAAGACATCGCGAAGCGACTGCTCCACCTGATCGGGAGGAATGCCGGCACCCTCGAGCCGTGTCGGACTCGAGGTCAGGAGCGTGTGCACTTCGATCGTGTCGCCGGACTTGACGCGCAGCACCGGCGGCGTGCTCGGATCGTAGCGGCCCCACGTGACGGTCTTCGGCGTGGCGGGAAGCACGTGATGCGCAGATTGCGCGAACGCGGCGAACGGTGCGAGCGCGGCGAGGAGGAAGAGCAGCTTTCTCATGGCTTCAGTTTACCCGGCTCGTATGTATTCACCGCAGAGACGCAGAGAGCGCAGAGATACGCAGAGGCCTCTGCGAAGCTCCGCGTCCTCTGCGTCTCTGCGGTGAATACACCCGTCCGGTCGCCCAAAACAGTACAGTTCCGCCATGCTCAGACGATTCGCGACTGTCTGCTGCCTGACCGCAACGCTGACCGCGGCTGCTCAGGAGAAGCCGAAAAACACGATCCTCGCGGTCGGCGCGCATGCCGGCGACATGGAGCTGACCTGCGGCGCGCTTTTGGCGAAGGAGCACGCAGCCGGCTCTCGCGTCGTCCTCCTCCACCTCACCCTCGGCGAGCGCGGCAATCCGAAGCTGTCGCCCGACGCGTACGCGGAACAGAAGAAGCGCGAGGCCATGGCGGTCGCGGAGGCGTTAGGCGCAGAAGTGCGCTTCGGGCCGTGGCACGACGGCGAGCTGCCGGTCAGCGACGAAGCGCGGCTGTTCGTGGCCCGCGTCATCCGGGAAGTGAAACCGACGAACGTGATCACGCACTGGAAGAGCAGCATGCACAAGGACCACGAGGCGGCGAACGTCATCGTCCGCGATGCCGTCCTCCTCGCCGCACTCGAAGGCGTGCTCCCGGACGTGCCGGTCTGGCGAGGCGTGCGCTCGGTCTGGTACGCGGACAACTGGGAGGATGCGGACGGGTTCTCGCCGTACGTCTACGTCGATGTCACGGGCGCAATGCCGGCCTGGCGGGAGGCGGTAGGCAAATACGAGTTCACGCACGGCACGTTTTCAGGGTTCGCGTATCTCGATTACTACACCGGCCTCGCTTCCGTCCGCGGCGCCGAAGCTCGCAAGGGGCAGGCGGAAGCGTTCGATATCGAGTCGTATGGCAAGCGGCGCGTGTTAGATCGGGTGCCTTGATCCCAAGGGTGAATGCTGCCGAGAGGGTGTCATTCCGAGCGTAGCG
>DASQGS010000022.1:0-2012 GCA_035632455.1 Thermoanaerobaculia bacterium
AAGTGGCCGGACTTTGCAAGTCCGGCCACGAAGCTTGGCAGGATCTCCGCCACAACATCCAACCTCAATGCTGGCGTAGCCTCGCGAGCCTGCTTTTACTGGCCCCTCGCCATTCCCGCGATCCGCTCGATCTCCCCGGCGTAGTTCTCCAGCACCTTCGCGACGATCAACACCTGCTGATTCGCCTCCGCCCAATTCTTCTGCTCGATCGCCTCGCGCACGCCCGGCAACGTCTTCACTCCGTAGCCGGTGTAGAAGCCGGGTGCGTACACCTGATGGCGATACCAGGGGCGGCGCGGAAGCCCATCCGCTCGTGTGAGGACCTGCTCCAGATGCATGAGGGCGCGGTCGATCGACGCGTTCGTGGCCGCCGTCGATGGAAGCGCGACCGCGACACGATCGAGCGCTCTCGCCGCGGCCTGCACGTGAGCCACGGCGTTGCTCAGCGGCGCAAGCTCCAGATGCGGGACCATGGCCTCCGGCTTCGGCGGGACGTACGTTTCCGTGGGATCCGCAGCGAGCTGATACGCATGCTCTTCCACGAGACGATTGCGTTCCGTCGCCGCGCTTCGCATTTCGTCCGACAGCTTCGCCACCTCGTGCGCATAGCGCGACACGGTGTCCGCGAAGTCCGTGACCTCGAACGGCAGAACGCCGGCGTTGGCCAGCCGCAGCGTCATCCGCCCGGTGGTCTGAGCCTGCGCGATGCCGTAGTCGAACTTCGGATCGATGAATCGCGTGAAGTGATCGAACGAATCGTAGATCGAATGATAGGAACCGCCGCTCCCCTCCCCGCTGTAGCCGACGTTGAGCGACGCGATGCCGAGGTGCTGGAGAAACACGCTGTAGTCCGAGCCGGAGCCGAGCGCCGGAATGCGAAGGTCGCGCCGCTCGCGCAGGTCTTTCCGATCCTCGGTCCTGGCAGTGATGCCATTGGCGGCCGCGAGGGCGTTGACGGCATTCGCGGCATCGACCTGTTGGTGGGCTCGCAGACGCTCCAGCACCGACACGCCGCGCTCCGGATCGGTCACATCGCGCGCCACCTGGGTCACGAACCGCTCAAGCGTGTGCGACCCTTCGACTTCAAGGAAGCCGCGGGCGTTTGAATCCGAGTTGATGTAGACGGCGAGGTTCTTTTGCAACTCGTCGCCGTGAGTCTCGGCCCATTCCGTCGAGCCCAGCAGTCCTTCCTCCTCGCCGTCCCACGCCGCGAAGAGGATCGTCCGCTTCGGCCGCCATCCGCTTCTCACGAGCTCGCCGATGGCGCGTGCCTCGGCCAGCTCCGAAACGAGGCCGCTGATCGGATCCTGTGCACCGTTGACCCAGGCGTCGTAGTGATTGCCGCGCATCACCCACTCGTCCGGCCGCTCGCACCCGGCCATGCGCGCGATCACGTCGCGGATCGTGACCAGCTTCCAGTCGAACTCCAGCTTCAGATGGACGCGGGCCGGTCCAGGTCCGAGGTGATACGGAATCGGCAGCGCGCCCCGCCACGCTTGCGGAGCCATCGGACCGCCGAGCGCGCGCAACAGCGGCAACGCATCGCTGTACGAGATCGGCAGCACTGGGATCTTGGTGATCACCTCGGCGTCCTTGCGATCGATCCGCTTCGCGTCCTTCGTCGCACCGATGCCCGGCGTGAGCGGATCACCGGGATGGATCGGCATGTCCATCACCGACCCGCGTTGCGCCCCGTTGTCGTTGCGATACGCGCCCCTCGGGTAGACATCACCCTCGAAGTAGCCGTCTTCATGCGGATCGGAATAGATGATGCAGCCCACCGCGCCATGCTCCGCCGCGACCTTCGGCTTGATCCCGCGCCACGACCCGCCGTATCGCGCGATGACGATCTTCCCCTTCACGTCGATCCCACGCCGCTCGAGCTCGACGTAGTCCTTCGGCACGCCGAAATTGACGTAGACCAGATCACCGCTCACGTCGCCGTCGATCGAATAGGCGTTGTAGACCGGAAGCTGCTCCGCCGCCTGCCCCGACGTCGCATCCTGCGCGAG
>DASQGS010000023.1:0-4976 GCA_035632455.1 Thermoanaerobaculia bacterium
ACCAGGCGACCGAAGAAGTTGAAGGGTTGAGCTGCCCACCTCGGACCAGATTATCAAGGCTCGCCAACGCCATCTTCGCTTCCGATCAGAACGATGTGCTGCGCTGCGAGCACCTTCCGCACGAACGCATTTCCGTTTCTACGCCGCCGCGCGAATTCCTCAGGTGTGTACAGCGTCGGATTGATCTTGCGCCCCAGCTTGCCCTCGACGGGTCCGAGCCTCGAAAAGAGGTCTTCGAGTGTGAGGTCGTCAGCGACGACGAGGACATCGACGTCGCTCGGAGCGCGGTCCTCCCCTTTCGCGACTGAGCCGTAGATCAGCGCGAGCTCGATCCGCTTCCTGAGCGGCCGGAGTGCTGCGCCGAGCGGATCGGCGAGACCGACCGTCTTCGTGACGATCCCGCGCAGCTCTTCGAAGATCGGTGCGGCGCGGTTGGCCTGGTAATGCTTTTGGCTGCCGATGCGCGTGACCGTAACCAGCCCGCTCTCGACGAGCCGCGCCAGCTCGCGCTGCACCGCGCCGGACCCCGAGCCGGCGCGATCGATCAGCTCCTGTTTGAAGAACGTGCGATCAGGCTGGCCGAAGAACAATGACAGCACGCGCTGCTGGGTCTTCGTGAATAGCGCCTTCGCAAGGCCGCCCGGCCGGTCGTCGGCGAATCGCTTACTCCCCGCATCCTGCGTTCTCGCCCTGCCCATATCGGGCATTCTACTACCCACTTTGGGCAGAGGGCAATTCGACACGATCCGGAAAGGAACAACAGGTGCTCGCGCAACCAGTCGCAACTACACTCGAAACACTTTCATCACCTTATCCCCGAGGTGATTGATCACCTTCACAGCGATCCTCCCCGACTTCGGTCTTTCGAACGCCCGCGAGGTGTCGCGGTTGAGCGTGGCCCAGGCGTCGGCGTCGATCTCGGCTTTGAGCGTGGTCTTCAGTGCGGTGTAGGGGTCATTGGCACCGAGGAAATAGGCGTGGCGGACGAAGAAACTCTGTTCGTTGTAGTCGGTATCGATAAACCAGCAGGCGATGCCCTCGGGTCCGTCGCTGCGGACTTCGCCGGTGTTGGGGTGGAAAACGTCGACGCCGTTGACTTTCACGCGCACCCGGCCGTCGTCTTCGTTAAGGATCGTGATGTCGGGCTCGCCGAAGATGACGAAGAGGTTGCCTTTGCCGGTGTTCTTGCGGTCCTAGGCCATATGCCGGTCCGCGTTCATGCGGGCCTTGAGGGCGGGGATACGGCTGCGGTGTCGAGCTGGCCGCTCGCTCACACGCCTCTTTCAAATGCGGACGACGGAAGACGGGGCCGGCCAGAACGCAACACCATCTGAATTGTCGCCTGCAAATCGTTTTCGAAATCCTTCATGCCGCGAGGTGCAAATTCATATCTGATACTCCTGAGATGCCTGAGATCAAAAGGAACATCGTCTAAAGTCTGAGATATGAGAATAGTCTTCTTCCCGATCGCGTGGGCCAGTCCGATCTCATAGAAGACATTCGGGTTTCGGCCGGTACAGTCCGCCACGACTAGCTGTGCGCTGTAGATCGCGCTCCAGATCTCATGAACGATTGAACGTGACGAAAAGAAGTCGTCGGCGCGGCCAGCGCTGAGCCCCAATCGGTTCGCAATCAGTGCGATGTGATCATCAAAGACAGGTCGCAGCTCGTCCGTAAACGGCATAAGCACGAAAAGATCAGGCCAGTGACTTGCAAGAGGTTCACCAAAAATTGACTCTGTGCGAACCCAAAAGTTGTGACCGAGCGCATGTTCGATCGCGGCCGCGGTTGGTGAAATAAATAACTTGACGGTACTAAGCTGCCGCGAAAAGTTCGGATGCTCGGCAAGCAATTCAGCAGTCGTTAGACGCACCGACCCTTGGTAAGCCTCAATCAGGCCCCACTGCATCAAGGTCGCTACGGGATCGCGAAGGATGACGCTTGCCGGCCTGTCCGTCTCGTAATACGGAGGAGGAAGGAGGTCCTCAAGCTCGGCAAAAGTACAGCCGCGCTGTGATCGAATGCGGGTAAGAACGGTGGCTATCGTCTCGTCGGCCATGACCAGTTATCAGTATACCCATTCCGATCAGGGTGAAGCTGCTCGCGATGAAAGCGCGAGAGCTGAGGGAGCCACCGGGATCCTGCACGGGTATCGATGACCACCTCTCGGCGCCGTCGGCGCGAATCGCTTCGGCGATCACCAAGCGCGAGCAATCGCCGGCGCCGCTGCCGCCTCGCAGAACGGTTGCCCCGCTGCAATTGCCGCCAGCCTCGCAGCAGTCGTGGCTCCCGGCGCCGCCGTTGCCGAAGTCGGTGGTAAGCGACCGATCAGTAGACCGCGTTCGTTGGCGACTGCTCGCAGTGGCGCCGCGAGTCGTATGGCCGCCGGAGGTCGCTCTGCCATTCTGCGCGGTGCGATCGTCGCGGAACGTCTATCCGCCGAGGTAGCTCTACTCGGTGATGTCGGTCGAATAAGCGGCTCAACTTAGCGCCACCTAAAGGACGTTGTCCAGGGCGTGGACGCCTTGAGAGTGTCTGATTGTGTGCCTTATGCGGAAGGCGGCACATCCTGCGGCGGCTGTACAACGCCGCGGGCATCCGTTCGGATGTACTGAGCATCGCCGACAGCGAGAACCATGCTGTCGGCCCGAGGTGGGTCGGGCGGCACGCTGAGATCGGAATGGTAGATCGCCATACGCTCTGCTAGTGCGGCGCGGAGCCTGTCGCCCGTCATGCGATACGACTCTGCGAGCTCGAAGTACAGCCTCGCCAGATCATCGTGAAGCTCGTGCCGGCTCTCACTACCACCGGAGCCTCCACGCGAGCGAAGAGACGACTCCAGAAAAGCTCGTGCCGGATTCGCCATCGTGCTCGCGGTCGGGTTCTCATGTGCCACCCAAGGGGCCCCGCTTCAGCGTGGCCCGCGAGATAAGATGGTAGCGCAATCGGGATGACGCCATCACGCGACAGGCGGTACAGCGTACGATCATGCCGCTTTCATCGACATCCTTGCGCTCTGTTGCCCCTCTCCCTGCCCTCTCCCCGAATAGCGTTTAGGCGTTCTTGGCGTTACGGCACGGACGGGGAGAGGGTGGAGAATCCGGCTACGCGCACGAGCTGCCGCCATCCTCCGGTTACTTTTGTGTGGCGAACCTACCGGCGAGACGCGCGATCGTGCCATGATGGGTGCCGCTTCAGCGTGGCGCGACGCGATCGATGACTATGTCCCAGAACCGCCGATGCATCATTCTCTTTGCCCGCTCGCCGCGGGCCGAGGAGGAGGCGAAGCGCATCCGGCGGGGGCATCGGTTGTTTGCACATCTGCGGCAGCGAATCGCGGATGCGGCGGCGGCCGTCGAGGGAGCGGAGCTGGTCGAGATCACCTCGGAACCGGCGGCGGGAACGGGGCGTTGGCTGCCGCAGCGCGGCGATTCGTTTGATGTCCGGCTTCGCAATGCGTTCGAGGATGTTCGAGCCCTCGGATACTCCGAGGTCATCGCCATTCCGATCGATGTGCCGGGCATCGAGGCGCGCGATCTGGCCGAGGCCTTCGAGTTGCTGGCGTCGCACGATCATGTGATCGGGCCTTCCCCGGATGGCGGCGTGTACTTGATCGGCATGCGACGCAATCCGGCGGCGCTGTTCGACGGCGTGCACTGGAATTCGTCAAGCGTTTTCTCGGAGATGATCGCGAACGACGGCGCGGCAGCGGTGCTGCGGATGCTGCATGACGTCGATGCCGCGACCGATCTCGAGGCGGCCCTCGCCGAGGCCGTCGATCCGCGAACCCGCAGCATCCTGTTCTCGCTACTGGCCGGATCGACCGGCGTTGATCCGGCCGCGCTGTCGCCTCCGGCGTCGCGCGAAGGCGAGCCGCGAAACGGGCGCGCGCCTCCGAGCGGGACGTAGGCGAGCCGCCGCGCCGGCGTTCGTGTCATCCCTAGGGTCAGGGTGGGATCCCCATCGAGAAAACACGCTTTGCGCTCTTGCCAGGGGATCCCTCGCCGTCTACGCGGCTCGGGATGACACGATCGCGCGTACCGGCTCGCTCCCGCCCCTTCAATTCGCTAAGCCCACTCAATCTGCGCAGGTCACTCTGCGCGTTCCGGGAGATTGTATGAATTACATCCGGTTCATTACATCTGCCATTGTCGCGCTTCTCGCCGCGCCCCTTATCGCACAGACCGCTAATCTCGAAGTCGTCGTCTTGCAGCAGACGAGCGGGAAGGCAATCGCCGCTATCGGCGTGTCGTTAGAGAATCCGTCTATCGGATTTCGTGCCTCGGCGACGACGAACGCGCAGGGGAAGGTGCGGTTTGAATCGCTGTCGACGGCCGGGCGTTACAGCGTCGCGGTCGACGATAAGGGCTATGAGCCGGTGGCGGCGAGGGAGATCGAGCTGCGGTCGAACTTCACACGCAGTGTAATTCTGACGACTTCGCCGCGGACCGCGCTGACCGCTGAGATCGCAGTGAGTGGCGATGCTGGGATTGCGCGGATCAACACTGTGAACGCCGAGGTCTCGTCGTCGCTCAAACAGGAAGAGGTTCAGACGCTACCGGCCGAGGGGCGCGACATCACGCGGTTGCTGTACCGGCTCCCGAACGTCACGCAGGCGACCGGCTTCTATCCCGAGGCCCCGAACGTGAGCATCAACGGCGCGAACTCGCTCTATGCGCAATATCTCATCGATGGGCTCGACAACAATGAGAATTTCCTCGGCGGGCAGAAGTTTGCGATTCCCGTTGGCTTCACTCGCGAAATCACGGTGCTGACAAACAATTACTCCACGGAATTCGGCCGGACGGGCAATGGCGTCATCAATGTCACGACGCGCTCGGGCGATAACAAGCTGGATGGCGAGGTCTTCTACTTGACTCGCCCCGGCCCGTCGATCGATTCGAAGTCGCCGTTCGCCCAGCGCGATCTTTCGGGCAATGCGGTGAAGGACGGATTCCGCCGCAATCAATACGGCT
>DASQGS010000024.1:0-26709 GCA_035632455.1 Thermoanaerobaculia bacterium
TTGCCCCGCGACCGCTTCGCGCGCAGCACAGGCATTCTTGCGAGGGGCTCATTGAAAGTAGCGTCGTTCCGCGCGAACCCGGCGGCGGGCAGGGATGCCCCGCCGCTTGCCGGCAAGGATGCCGGCGCTCCTTGGCGAGCATCCCAGTGACTCATGACACCCAATGACAGTGGGCGCTGACCACGTTCGATTGCGGCCGGTCACCCCTCTTCGTGCGAACAGGCCGAAGTGTGCGCGCCCTCGCGGACCTTGTGTGACTCTTCGCACATATCTTCCTCTGAGGGAAGCCCATTTTCGTTCACGACTCGAAAGGAGGCGTCTTATGAAACGAATCTCGACGGCGTTGGTGCTGGGGCTTCTGATCTGCGCGATTGCGGCATCGGGAGCAGCGGCACAGAAAGGACGCGCCGTCAATCCGAACTCTCAGGTGGTCAAGGCAGCTACGGACTCTCTTCACAAGGTGTACAGCGCGACACAGCTCGCGCAGGGCGTGTACGTCGGCTCGGATCTCTGCCTGGCGTGCCATCAGTCGATGTCGAGCTACAAGACGACGAATCACGCGTCATTCATCCGCCGGCCACTCGTGCAGTACTCGCTGGTTCAGGGCAAGGGAGTCATCGCCAACTCGCTGAAAGGCGCGAAGGACGATTTCATCACCGGACTGGACTTCAATACTCTCAGTGGAACGGTCTTTGACAAGTACAAACCAAATGCTCCGAAGCTGTCGGTCGAGAACGGGACGTATTTTGTGACCGTCGGCTCGATCAAGGCTCCGGTGGTCGCGACTCTCGCCGGACAGAAGCCGAATGCGTTCGTCCCCGCCGGGTCGGCGCAGCGCTACCTGGTTCGGATTCCTGTCGCGGACGGCGTTGGTGGGTACACGGCGAGCGTCTATTTCGCCCCCTTCACATTCACACCAGGCGTGGGATACGGGGCATCGCCCGCGGGCTGGTATGACACGGCGACCAATGCCCCGAAGATGACGCCGGGCATGGGCTCCGCTGCAATCATGGCCGCAGGCCTGAGCAATCACACCAGCGGCTGCGTCGGCTGCCATACGAGCGGCCCGGGCGCGGTCACGAAGAACGCCGCAGGCGACTGGCAGTTCAAGGGCTTCGTCGATACGATCTTTGCTGTCGATGACCCGGCCGTGCTCGATTACAACAACGACGGCAACTTCGAGGTCATGAATATCGGTTGCGAGAGCTGCCACGGCGCAGGGTCGAACCATATTCTCAACGGCGGCGATCCGACGTTGATCGTCAACCCCGCCAAGCTCAGCGCGACGGCCCAGACCGACATTTGCGGCCGCTGCCATGCGACCAGCAAGTCGGTTCCCACAGGGACGTTCGGCTGGCCGTACAATGACGCCACCGGCACGAACTGGACTCCGTTCGACGCCAAGGCCGGCACGTCACTCTCCAGTTTCTACACCCTCACGTCAACACTATGGCCTGACGGCATTCACGTGAACGGCGGACGGCCGTTCAATGCCTACAAGAACTCGCTTCATGCCACGTTTGCGCCGCACATGGTCGGCTGCCCTGACTGCCACGATCCTCATGCCGAGGGCGAAGGCCATCTGCTGAGGGAGACCATGGTTGAGGCCAACCTCACTATTCCGACGAACGCGGACGACAATACCCTCTGCATCAGTTGCCATGCTACGCACGGTCCGTTTGCAGGTTTTACACAGCAGGACGTTCTCGACAGCACCAAGGGAGTGACCACGGCGCTGGACAAGATCGCCAAGACCGTCGAGGCGCACACACATCATCCTTATGCGCCCGAGCGAACCATGGGCCTGTCGCGCTGCACAGGCTGTCACATGGCGGCCGGTCATAATTTCGACGCCATCTCAGCCGACATGACCCTGAAATATGCCACCACCGGCAATGGCATGATCAATTCGTGCGCCGCTGGCTGCCATAACAATCGGGTCGACGTGTGGGGCTATGGCATCAAGGGAGCGACAGGAATCAACCCCTCAATCACTGGAACCAATGTGTCGACCTGGACCAACCCATTCGACGTCACGCTGGCTACGAAGCTGAAAGCGTATTTCGGCGACGGCGGCGCATGGTGGAACACCCATAAGTAGGACTCGCAATCTGAGCTCTTGACACCAAGAAACGGGCGCGGGCGACCGCGCCCGTTCAATCTGGGAACAAGTAAGGCCGGCGCCGGTGGTATTAGGAAGTTCCTTCGTCGGTTGCTTCGCCACCGCGCCGGTCTTACCAATCCCGCATTGAGCTCTTAGCAGTCTCCGCAGTTGCCGATGCAAATGCCAATCGATAAAGGCCGCCGCGCGATTGCAGCTTGAGCCATGCACAAGCGTCCCGCCGCGACCTCGGGGTAGCAAGGAGTGAATGTGAGGAAGATAGCGCTCGCGGTCTTAATGATCTTCGCGTCGATTCCGCTGGCCGCACAGACGCCGCCGCAAGGCGACCCCTGGACGGGGAGCATTGCCATCGGCGTCGCCGGCCAGCACGTCTCCGGCAGCGTTGCTTCGTTTCGAACGGAGAACGATCTCCGCTCGGGCTTGGTGATCGACCACCTTCAGTTGCGCCGCGGCGACACCGAGCTCGTGGCAAGTGGGATTGGAAACGCCGAGCCGTGGCTGCACGCTGCCCTGCGCCTGCGGCCGGCGGAGCACTGGACGGCCTCAATCACCTATGATCGCCGGCGTTCGTTCCTCGGTCTGTCGGGATCGGAGTTCCCGTTCACAACTGGCCAATGGCACGTCGATCGATGGCGGGCTCAGAGCGGATTCGACGGCTGGTCGTTCGCGAATCTCTCGCTGGCGCTGCGGCACACGTCGCGCGACGGCAGCTCGAACTTCCCCTGGTACGGTCTCAACGAGCAGTATCTTCTGCATCGCCGGCTCAACGACACAATGAACGAGGCGGCGTTCACGATCGTCACTCGCACCCTTCCCGTGCAGCTCGCGCTCGAGCAGACCTGGACCGAGTATCGCCAGCACGACGATCGGAGCCCTGCATCTCCAACGGCGATCGGCGGCGATCCCGATCTCTTCACGGCTGCGAACGGGTCGCGAACCGACGTCGAACGTTTTCCCACCTCGCGTCTGACGGCGACCTGGGGGAGCGACCGAGCGGAGATCGCCGGCTCGTTTCTCTATTCGCCGGCGCGGTCGCGTGGCTCGGGAATCACCTCCAGCCAGTTCGACCTCCTCAGCGCCGGCTCGACAGGCAGAGTGCAGTTCGTCGACGACGTGATCGCGTCGGCCAGCCGCAACGCATCGGCGGGGAATCTGCGAGCCGCCTGGCTTCTGGCGCCTGGATGGACCATCCGAGTGCTTGCCGACGGCAGAGACACCGACACCGATGCCTCGCTCGTCGGCACGCGTCTACTCAGGATGATCAATCCAAACGGCAGCTCGCTCGATTTGACCAGCGCGCTCGACACGTCAACGACCTATCGCGTCAAGGACGAGTCGGCGCGAGCGGAGCTCGGATGGGCGCGCGGGCGCTGGAGCGCGTGGGGCGGCGCGTTTACGGCCCAGCGCAGCGTCGACTGGAACGTCGACCCCGAGCGTATCGACGTGAACCGCCACGCGACGGGTGAAGTCGCCGGCGCTGCGTACGCCGGCCCGAACGGCCGTGTGAGCGCCGAGTACGAACATGGATCGTTCGAGCACTACATCTTCCGAACCGATCCGGCGAAGACCGATCGCCTGACGGTACGTTTTCGTTCTGTGGTCGGCCGCGGCTTCGAGGTGCACGGCGAGGGGCGATTTGACTGGGCGAAGAACCCGGTCTCCGAGAGCGGGCTCGATCACTCGTCGCGAGCGGAATCGGCGGGTGCGGGATGGACGAGCGCCGACGGGCATCAGACTTTCGGAGTCGACCTCGGCTGGACGAAGCTGCGGACGGTCACTCAGCTCACTCTCCCGGCGGTCGCGCCCGACAATCCCTCGATCTACGACCTCCGCCTCATGACGACGACGGCCTACGGGCGATCGTCGTACGGGCGCTTTCGTTTCTCGGGATCGGCTTCGCGCGTTCGCGACAACGGCGAGACCTGGCCGCTGACGAGTTGGAACCTGCGCGGCCGGCTTGCGTTCGTCGTCAGCGAAAGAGCCGAGCTCGGCATCTTCGGCGAGAAGTGGAAGTACGACGAGAGGCGCTCGAGCCTCGACGACTACGACGCCACGCGATACGGCGTGACCGTGCAGTGGAGGATCCGGTGATGATCACGATCGTTGCAGCCTGGCTGACTCTTGCCTCGCCGGCGTTGTTGCCCGCGCAGCCGCCCCAGAATCCCGCTGCCGTCGCGAAAGCCGAAGTCTCGACTGTTCCCGCCCTCGAAGAGTGTGCGGGATGCCACGACGAGCAGTCGAAGGCATTCGCAGCCGGGCCTCATGGCCGGGCGATGGCGCGCGACGCCAAGGCGCTCGAGCGCTCGTGTGCAACGTGCCATGAGGGCTCTCAGGCACACGTGCAGAACCCTTCGAAGGCGAACATCCGGCGTCTGCCGCGCGACTCGGCGTGCGCGTCGTGCCATGCCACCGAGTCGCGATCGCTTCTGCTCGGGATGCCCGCGCATAAGCGGAGCGGAGTCGCGTGTGTCGATTGCCATGCCGCGGGACACCTGGCCGCGTCCGGAAGCCGTCAAGTGCGGACCTCGACGTCCGAGGCCTGCATGTCGTGCCATAAGACCGAGCGAGCGAAATTCGAGCTCCCGTTCGCGCATCGCGACCGCGAGGCGCCGATGAGCTGCACGGCTTGCCACTCGGCGCACGGCATGCGCCGCACGGCACGCCTCAGCCTGCTCGACCGGAACGGCGCCTGCCTGGAATGCCACACCGAGCTCGCCGGGCCGTTCGTTTTTCCGCATGCACCTCGCGAGGCCGGCGGCTGCTTATCGTGTCACGAGCCTCACGGATCGACGAACCCGCGCATGCTGACTCGTCATTCGGTGGCCGAGCTCTGCATGGAATGCCATACGAACGTACCGCACGACATCGTCTCGGCGCGGTACCGCCGGTGTACCGGATGCCATTCGGCGATTCATGGGTCGAACGGCGACAAGCGGTTGTTCGACCGGTAGGTGGCGTCTTCGCGTTGGACGCACCGCACATTCTTGCGCCCAGGAGTTGATCCGAAGATTGCGCAGATGATCGCAGATGCGCGCAGGCACCGTCTGCGTGAATCTGCGACATCTGCGGATTTGGATCGTTCTGCAACTAACCAGGAAGATCGCGGCGGCCCCCTGCATATGCATCACGACGGTGCGGCGGCGTTCGGCTATACAAGCTGACAGCGAGCAAATCCAAGGAGGATTCCATGGCTACGACTATCACCGAAGCCTGCATCAACTGCGGCGCGTGCGTCCCCGAGTGCCCGAATGAGGCCATCTCGCAGGGCGACGATTACTACGTCATCAACCCGCAGCTATGCACCGAGTGCGTCGGTTTCCACGATCACGAAGCCTGCCAGGCCATCTGCCCGGTCGAGTGCTGCATTCCCGATCCGAACAATGAGGAATCGGAGGCCGTTCTCCTCGATCGCGCCAAGCAGCTTCATCCCGGCCAGGCCTTCCCAGACCTCGCAGCCCTTCCGCCCGACCTCTCCCGCTTCCGCAAAGGTGCCGCGGTCGGCGCGTAGAGCGGTCGGATGATCCGAGATCTGTCTTCGGTTCGATGGTCGAGTGATTCGGTGGCCGGACTTCGTGAGCTTGGCTTCCGGCGGCAGAAAACCCTCTCCCGGCGGGAGAGGGCTTTTCGCTAGTTCGATCAATCTGAATGTCAGGATTTCCAAACCCGTTGAGTTTGGATATCGCACGCCTTCGCTCAGCGTCATGCGACAATTCCGTGATGCCTCCTACCCTTTCGATTGTCACGAGACCTTTCGACTGGGCCTCGCTCGACCGCATCGATCAGGCCTCGGAGGCGATCGTCTTGTCGACCGCGGCGCTTGGCTCGTTCGACGAGCGGATGCTCGAGCGCCTCGCGGAGCGGCGCGCGCTGGCGGTTGCGGTGGCGGACGGTGCGAGCCTCGGCGGCTTCGCGCTCGCGGCCGCGCTCGCATGCGACTGGCTCGCGCTCGGCGCGGCGGTTCGTCTTGATCTCGAAAGTGACCATGCGGCCGCGAGCGCGGCGATCATCGCCGGCATGACTTGGAGAGCGCCCTCCGCTGCGTTTCGTTTGCACGTCGAAGGCGTTACGGCGCTCAATGCGGACGAAGCACGTTCACTGGACCTTGCCGATGTAATCGTTCCGGATGGCGCCGATCCGGTTCAGTGGGCCGTCGATTGGATCGGAGGCCGCAGCCTCGTCGCATTGAATGCCGGAGCCTCGCTGATCCGCCGTCGTGGGGACGATGCGCTCGAGCGGGCGGTGTTCTCGCTGCTCTTTGCAGCAGGAGAACCAAGGGATGGACTGCGCGCGTTTCTGGAAAAGCGAGCCGCGCGCTTCGAGAATCGGATTGCAGCGTTCTCGTGATCCGCGGCCCAGCGCTGCTGGGCCCTACGGTGAGGATCGGCGTGGCACCGCGAGACCTCTTTCAAACAGTAGTTTGAAAGAACGAAACGGCTTCGGCATTGAAATCGTTCGGATTGCAGTGGAAAATCGCCTAGAGTGTCTTCATTCTCCAAGGAGCTCATCGCATGAATCGCGACGATATCGACGTGCATAGCCTGGCCGCCACTCTTCCGCCGCCCGCCGGCGGCGAAGCGGAGCAGCTCCCGCTTTTCGATCGCGCCACGCTGAAATCCGCGGTTGAAGAGAAGGAGCGTTGGCGCCGCGAGGTGCACGACCCCGTCAATCGGAAGAAGGGTCCGTGGAAGAAGGACTTCACGACCGTCAGCGGGATGGAAGTCAATCCTCTGGCCACGCCGGACGACGTGGCGGGGCTCGATCTCGCCCGCGACCTCCCGCTTCCGGGCGAGTTTCCGTACACCCGAGGAATTCATCCCACCGGATACCGCAGCAAGCTGTGGACCATGCGTCAGTTCGCGGGATTCGGAACGGCCAAGCAATCGAACGAGCGCTACAAGTATCTTCTGTCCCAAGGGCAGCACGGACTCTCGATCGCATTTCATCTGCCGACGCTGTACGGCTACGACTCCGATCATCATTTCAGCGCCGGCGAAGTCGGCAAGTGCGGCGTCGCCGTCGACTCGCTCGCGGACATGGAGACGGTGTTCGACGGCATCGATCTCGAGAAGGTCACCATCTCGATGACAATCAACTCCACCGCGCCGATCCTCCTGGCCATGTACCTTGCGGTGGCCGAGAAGCATGGAGCGGACTGGAAGAAAATCTCGGGCACGCTACAGAACGACATCCTCAAGGAGTACATCGCGCAGAAGGAGTACATCTTCCCGCCGCGTCCCTCGATGCGGCTGATCACGGACATCTTCCGCTTCTGCGCGGAGAACGTTCCGAAGTACAACACGATCTCGATCTCCGGCTACCACATCCGCGAGGCCGGATCGACGGCCCTTCAGGAGCTGGCGTTCACGCTGCGCGACGGCATGGAGTACGTCGAGTACGGCGTGCGCGCCGGGCTCGACGTCGATGAGTTCGCGCCACGGCTCTCGTTCTTCTTCAACTCACACAATGATCTGTTCGAAGAAGTAGCCAAGTTTCGCGCAGCGCGCCGCGTCTGGGCGAAGGTCATGCGCGATCGCTACGGCGCGAAGGACCCGCGCTCGTGGATGCTTCGTTTCCACACCCAGACCGCCGGCTGCTCGCTCACCGGACAGCAGCCCCACAACAACATCGTCCGCGTGACGATCCAGGCGCTGGCCGCGGTCCTCGGCGGAACGAACTCGCTCCACACCAATTCGCTCGATGAAACACTCGCGTTGCCGACCGAGAATGCAGCGCGCATCGCCCTTCGTACGCAGCAGATCATCGCCCACGAATCGGGGGTGATTAACACGATCGATCCCCTCGGCGGCTCGTTCTTCGTCGAAGAGCTGACCAACAGGATGGAGCAGGGTTGTTTCGAGTACTTCGACCGCATCGATCGATTCGGCGGCATGGTCGAGGCCATCGAAGCCGGCTTCCCGCAGCGCGAGATCTGGGATGCGTCGTACCAGTTCCAGCGCTCGATCGACTCCGGCGAGAAGCTCGTCGTCGGCGTGAACGCGTACAAGATGGAGAAGGAAGATCCGTACGACATCCTCTACATCGACGAGTCGGTGACCGGCGAGCAGCTCGCACAACTCCGGAGAATCCGCGCCGAGCGCGACGCGCAGAAGGTCGCGGATGCACTCCAACAGCTCCGCAACGCCGCCGCCGATCCGAGCGCCAACACCATGCCGTTCATCATCGAGGCCGTCAAAGCCTACGCCACCGTCGGCGAAGTCAGCGACGCGATGCGCGACGTGTTCGGGACCTACCAGGAGCCGGCGCTCTTCTGAGAGGCAGAAGTCGGAAGTCAGAAGGCAGAAGTGCGTAAGTTCGAGCACGGTTCTCTCCGCGTGCTCCGCGTCTCCGCGTGAGAGAGGCACACTCACCACAGAGTCACAGAGAGCTCCTCACTGTGTTCTCAGTGCCTCTGTGGTGAATGCCTTTCTCACGCGGAGACGCGGAGGTCGCGGAGAGGGCGTGGTGCCCTTGGGCGCAGGTCCAACTGACCACTGACCACTGCCACCACTGCTCACTCCTCCTCCGCGCGACTCCTCTTCTGCCTTCAACCTTCTTGTCGTACTATTCTCTGAACAATCCACAAAGAGAGAGGTTCGTGGAATGAAGACCTTGCTGAAGATCCTCGGCATCGCCGTGCTTGTCGTTGTCTGTCTTGCCGCAATCGGCGTGAGCTGGCTGGCGCTGCGTCATCCGGCGTCGCGTCCGGCGTCCTCGGAGAAAATCGAGGCAACGCCCGAGCGGATCGCCCGCGGGCGGTATCTTGCCATGCACGTCTCCGATTGCTTTGGATGCCACTCCGATCATCTGCTCACGTACGGCGTTCCGATCAAACCTGGGACCGAGGGGCAGGGCGGGCTGGTCTTCGACGAGAAGCTTGGCATTCCCGGCGTGGTCTGTGCGCAGAACATTACTCCCGATCCTGAGAACGGCCTCGGAAACTGGAGCGATGGTGAGATCCTGCGGGCAATGCGTGAGGGCGTGGACCGCAGCGGCGAGGCGCTCTTCCCGATGATGCCCTACCAAAGCCTGCGCGAGATGAGTGACGACGATGCGCGCGCGATCGTCGCCTATGTCCGGACCATCAAACCGGTGCGTCACTCCGTGCCGCCCAAGCGCATCAATTTTCCAGTCAACCTCCTGGTCAAATTCGCGCCGCAGCCCTTGACCGGGCCGGTCACCGCCCCCGACGATGCGAAGGATCACCTCGGTTACGGGAAGTATCTGGCCATGATCGCCGGCTGCCACGAGTGCCACTCGCCGCACGACGACAAGAACCAGATCGTTGAGAGCAAGGCCTTCTCCGGAGGATGGGAGATGGCAGGCCTCTGGGGCCGCAACGTCACATCGAACCTCACGCCCGATCCGGAGGCATACCTAGGCCGCGCCACCAAGGAGGAGTTCATCGGCCGCTTCCGTGCCTTCGCCGGTATGAACGCCGAGAATGCTCCCGCCGCCGACAAGGGACGAAATACGGTGATGCCGTGGCTTGCGATGTCGGCTATGACCGATCAGGACCTCGGCGCGATCTACGACTACTTGAAGAGCCTCAAGCCGATCAAGAACAAGGTGGTGGCGTTTCCCGACGCAGCAATCGCAGCAATCGAGAAGGCGAAGTAGCAGGAGCGCGGCAGTGGTAGACTGACGCCACATTCTCTTTTTAACTGGTCGTCCGAGCTTGCCGCGCGAGGAGTTTTTCAGTGAGCCGCCACGCTCGAATCGCAGTGATCGCCTTAATCAGCGCGATGATGGCGCTCGCGAGAGATGCCGGTGCGCGCAGGGAGCCGTGGAGCGAGCGGGTGGAGCTCCGCGGCCACAGCACGTTCACTCCGGCGCTTGCTGTGCGCGACGGGCGTCAGGCGCTCGTCGGCTGGACTGAACATCGGGACTCGAAGCTGCACTTCGTGCTTCTGTCGCTCGGCGCGCCGTGGTTTGAGGTGAGTACCGACGAGGTCGCGACATCGGGTCCGGCGCTGGCGTGGGCCGGCGGCGAAGCGGTCGTGGCGTTTGCCGCCGAGGACACGAGATTGACCGTGCTCCGCTCCGCGAACGGATCGTCGTGGGGAGAGCGACTCACGATCGAGAAAACGACCGCCTCCTCGCCGGCGCTCTGCGTGTTCGGCAAGATCCTGATCCTGGCATGGCGCGGCGAGGGCGATCGCATCCACCTGCTCCACTCCGGCGACGGAAAGAAGTGGGAGGATGAGGTAGCGCTCGAGGCCACGGCTCTCTCGGGGCCGGCGCTCACGGTCGCGGGAGAACGGCTCATCGTCGCGTTCCGCGGCGCGGGAGATCGCCTCAACGTGGTGGAGACCACGGACGGCGCTCATTTCACCGCCCCGGTCGTGCTGCCGAATCGGACGACCACCGAGCCGGCCGTCGCGGTCTGGCACGAGGGCTTGACCGTCGCTTGGACTGACGCCGGCGACGGCCGCATTCACATGATGACCAACGCAGGCGGGAGCGAATGGAGCGGCGAGTCGGTGACGAACATCTTCGCCCGCCGCGGCCCGGCGATGGTCACATGGAACGAGCCGGTGATGGCGTTCAACGATGCCGACAACTACGGTCTGACCACGATTGCCTGGGAGAACCCGTTTAGCGGGAAGGCAGCGATGAAGGAAGAGCGGCGATAGAGAGGGCTCGTGTCCGATCTCGAACAAGTCTTTCGGATTGCCTTGGCGGTGCTCTTCGGCATGGTCGTCGGCGTCGAGCGGCAGTGGCATCACAAGAACGCCGGGATCAAGACCACCACGCTTGCGTCGCTGGGCGCGGCCGCGTTTTCGGGCCTGTCGACCGAATGGATGGGACTCAACAGCAATCCGACGCAGATTGCCGCGGCTGTGGTGACCGGAATCGGATTCATCGGCGGCGGCGTGATCATGCGTCGCGGCGGCAGCGTGCAGGGCGTGAACACCGCGGCCACGCTATGGGCGACGGCAAGCATGGGGCTCGCGGTAGGATCCGGGCACTATCGCCTCGGTACGATCGTGTTCGTATCCATTCTCGTCGTCCAGTTCGTCACCAGAGCGATCGCAATCCGCATCGATCGTCGGGCCAGCAACCGGGCCGCCTCGCAACCGCATCTTCTGTTCGAGATCGAAGCGGAAGCTCCGTCCGAGGCGGCTGTCGACACCATCGACGCCGCGTGGTCGCGATTCGGCGCATTGCCGGGCGTCACGACGAATCGCCGGGCGATTCAGCGGAGTGGCAGCGGACTGATCTGGCGCGGCTCGTTCGACACCGCGGCCGAGCCGGTCTCGGACCTTCCACGCTTGGAGCACGAGATCCTGGCGGTCGACGGCGTCACACGAGTCGAGTCACGGCGGGTGACGATGGATGAGGAGGCGCCCGTATTTTGAGCAGCCTCGGAATCTGGGCGGTGGGAACGTTACCGCGAGCGCCGAGCCTGGCAACCCGCGCCGAAGCTCGAGGCGTTCTCGCATTGACGTTGTTGCTCGTTGCCATCCCGCTTGCCGGGCAGCAGCCATCGCCACCGCCTGCGAGCGAGGCCGAGGCTCAGCCGATCGTGCGCGCCGATGATATTCGCCAGAAAGTGACCATGGGCTTGTATCTGGGCCAGGGCGGAGCGCTGGATATCAACCTGCGTCACCAGTTCGGCAGCACGAAAGACCCGCACTGGGGCTTCATCTGGCTCGGAAGCTTTCGCGAGCGATACGGTACGGAGCAGACGCGCCTCGGCGGCGAGCTCGACTGGAGCCCCCGCAATTCGCTTCTGCTCCAGGAGACCGTGCAAGTGGCCACGCATCACGCTCTCACCGGAGCGATTTACAGCGAGATCGGCGATCCTTATTACGCGATCGCAGGCTTCCAGCGGACCAATGGCCATCCATTCACCGACCTCTTCTTCGATCCCAACGACGCTGGAATGATCGGTGGCGGCGTTCGACTCAACAACTATGATCGCGT
This sequence comes from Thermoanaerobaculia bacterium, assembly GCA_035632455.1. Classification (GTDB taxonomy): domain Bacteria; phylum Acidobacteriota; class Thermoanaerobaculia; order Gp7-AA8; family Gp7-AA8; genus DASQGS01. The sequence continues at coordinate 12,050 of DASQGS010000024.1, forward strand.
CTACGCAATCAGCATCTTCGACGTCCGCTATCACACCAGCCAGCAGGACACGCACGTACTGTGGCGCCGCAAGCTGGACGCCCATGACGGCCTGACCGTCGATCTTCTTTACAAGTCCGGCCGCGGCGATTCCGGGCGGACGATCCGCGCCGCCGGTATCGGTCTCTATTTCGACCGCCCCACCTGGTTTGCCAAGGCCTACTACGACCCCCACGTGAATTTCAGCGAGCACACGATGGTGCGTATCGGGATGGGGAAGAAGTTCTGAGCGCCGCCGACGGCTTTCAGATACGGCGATCCGAGCCGCCGAGTGGCGACACCTTCGCAGCCCGGGCGCCGGTCAGGGGATAACCGACGCGCAAAGGTGCCGCCGCTCGGCGGCTCGGCGAGAAAAGCGCGAAATTCACGTGCTTTCCGGCTGACTTCATTTCTGCCTTCTGCTTCTTGCTTTCTTACATGCGAGAGCACGGCTGAGCGTCGACGGACGCCCAGCCGGCTCGTCGGCACGGACCACGTGCGGTGTCCCAATCCATGGAAGTACCAGCTTCAACACTGGCCTCACGGAGGTCTCCTCAAAGATTGACTCGGTCGTGTAGCGTGATCAGCAATGCTCGGCCCGCGGGGTCAGGCGAGCCATCGGGGCAGGGGAGCAGCTACACTCGTGGAGGGGAACGGGGGTTGGATCGGTGGGTGAGGATGACCGCGAACGCCGGGACACCGCGCACTTCGAGACGCGCGATCGCCATCAGAGCGATGGCCACCGTGAGCGCCGTGAAGATCGCAAGAGCGTCGTCTTGCTGCTTGACCACTGCCAGATCGTGCTGGGTTGCCGCGGCAACGATGCTGCGGCGCAGCGAGCCCAATTCCTCGATGGCCTCGCGATCGATGCTCAGATCGTCGGAGACGGAGATGATCGGGAACAGCAGCGCGCAGACGCAGACCAGCGCCATCACGACCGTGACGAGATACCCTTTCCTCCGCGCGCCGGCGTAGCGCGCCGAGGCTCGCGGCAGCACGATGGCGAAAGAAGCCACCGCGATCACAAGCCAGATGAGGTTGAGGAGTAGTTCCATTTTCTGGAGCGGTCCAGCCATCGGTCTACGGATCGAGTCCTAGAAAGGTTACGCCATCTGTCAAGGGGGAGTGGCCGAACTTTGTATGCAATGTTCGGCCACTTACACAATCGGCGCGTCCCAGAGGACGCGCCGATTGCCGTGGATCGATTTTGTAGCGAGGCTAGAAGTAGAAGAACTGCATCTGCACCGTCCACTCGTTCGTCGTGTTGCCCACCTTCGGGCTGACGCGGGTGAAGGCGCCGCGGATGTTGTAGTTGTAGCCCCACGGATACCAAGTCAAGCCTGCCTGATAGCGCTGCTGATTCTTCGACTTGTTCGCGGTTGCAGCGAAGCTCTGGTCTTCGTAGCGGACGAACGGCTGGATCTTATAAGAGGTGATGTAGTACCCGGCCTCGGCAAGGACGTCACTCTGCTTGGGGATCGCCGTGAATGTCGTCGAGCCATCGTAGACCAGCCAGTCGAGCTGGCAGGTGACCGAGTCCTTGTTTGCAAGCGGCTTCTCGAGGAAACCGTCGAGCGCCCAGGCCTTGAAGTTCTGTTGATGATCGAAGCCGCCGCCGATGGCGAGCACCTTCTTCTTGCCGAGGTACGTGCCTGGATAAAACGGTACCTGCTCGGTGTCCCAGAACTCGTACTGAACGCGGCCCGCGGCGCGGAAAGCATTTCGGGAGCCGGCCTGGCGGATGCCCTGGAAGATGCCGACCCGGTACTCGAGTCGCCCGTTGTCCAGATATCCCTTGGCCTGGAATCCCGTATCGCGTCCGACGGACGACTGCGTCGGTGCGCTCTGCAAGAATGAGAACGCGCCGTAGTCGAGGGTCAGGTGAGTGGGCGCGCTCTGCAGACAGTTGCGGCACCACGGAACCAGGATGAGACCGGCGTCGACCATGAACTCAGGGCTGCCCGTCGGCTTCCACTCGAGGTAGGCGTCCTGGGTGGTGAATCCGGTGCCGAGAGCCTTCGGCGCCTTGCCGAGGTTCGGGTTGTCGGTCTCGTAGAAGAAGGTCACGTTCGGCGCGACCTGTCCCGCGACCAGGAAGCGGATGCGGCGGACGAACAGATTCTGCGCGTAAGCTCTCGAGACGGCGTCCTGCTGCTCGTCGGCCCACGCCTGCAGGAGCAGCCCGAACTTGAAGTTGACGGTGTCGTTGACCTTGATGACCGCCTGAGCCTGCAGCAGCGTGGGAACGAGGACCAGGATGAGAGCAGCAACTGCGGGAAAGACAGTTCGACGGGACCATTCCTTGGCTCGAAACTGACGCATAGTGTCTCCTTTTCTTCTCACACGGTTCCGATTGAGATCACCAAAAGTGAATCGAGAACGCGGGAGACGCGCCGCGCGCGCCGCCCAAAATGCCGAGGAATCCGGAAAGAACGCCGAAGAGCGGAGATCGAGGGGAGAACGGGCGCCGCGGAATCGGCGGACCTCTGTGACCGGAAATGCATCATGCGATCTCCCGAGGGACCCGGCTTCGATGACGACAGCAGGTAACTGAGCACAAATGCTGGAAGACAACAGTAGACGAATAACGAGAGCAAATCTACAGGAAATTGGCCTTCCCTCCACCCGCCTCGAAGTCGGGCTGCCGATGGGTGACTGCGGTCACCCCGAAATGTGACTCGCTGATTGCAGTACACTTACCGAGGTTTGTCCAGGAGGCTCGCACGATGAAAAGCCAAGTCCGCCGCGCATTCAGGATGACCTCCGCGTTGACGCTCCTCTGCATCGCCCTCTTCTCGTTTGCCTGCTCGAAGGCGGAGGCGCCGGCCAAAGGCTCCGCTCCTGCCGCGGCCACGATCAAGATCGGCGTGTATGGACCGTTCACCGGAGGCTCCGCGCCGATGGGCCTCTCGATGCGCGACGGCGTCCGACTGGCGGTCGCTGAGATCAACTCCCGCGGCGGCGTGCTCCAGAAGAAGATCGAGCTCGTCGAGCGCGACGATCAGGCGACCAATGAGCGCGGCGCGCAGGTGATGCAGGACCTCATCACCAACGAGAAGGTCGCCGCGGTCCTCGGCCCGATCAACACCGGCGTCGCTCTCGCCAGCTACAAGTATCCGATGGCCGCGAAGGTGCCGCTGCTCATCGATGTCTCGGCCGGAGCTCCGGTGAATGAGCTGTTCAATGACAACCCCGACAACTACGTCTTTCGCCTTGCCGCGAGCGACAACATCCAAGCCGAGATGATCGTCAGCGAGGGCGTCGACAAACGCGGGATCAAGAAGATCGCCTTCCTCTGCGACGACACGAACTACGGCCAGAACGGCTGCGCGAAGATGGCCAAGGCGATCGAGAGCCGCTCCCTCCAGCCGGTCTACACCGGAAAGTTCAAGATCAAGGACACGGACATGACTCCGCAGTTGCAGCAGGCGCGCAAGGCCGGCGCCCAGGCGCTGCTCGTGTACGGCATCGGTCCGGAGCTGGCGCAGATCGCCAACGGATTGCAGAAGCTGGGCTACAAGGTGCCGATGATCGGGAGCTGGACGCTGTCGATGTCGAATTTCATCGATGCCGCCGGTCCGAACGGCGACGGCGCCACGATGCCGCAGACGTTCATCCAGAACGGCGCGACGTCAGACAAGGCGAAGAAGTTCATCGCCGACTATCAGCAGAAGTACAAAGTCGATCGCATCCCGTCGGCGGTCTCCGCGGCCCAGGGTTATGACGCGATGTATGTGCTGGCGCAGGCCATCGAGCAGGCCGGAGCAACCGAGGGCCCGAAGATCAAGGCTGCGCTCGAGGATCTGCAGAAGCCGTACGCCGGCGTGATCGCGAATTTCAACAAGCCTTTCAGCGCGACCGATCACGAGGCCATCCACAAGGAGCAGGTGGTGATGGGCGTGATCGGCGGCGGCCAGGTCCAGCCGCGATCATGAACACGTTTGCGTCGTGAATCGGACGGATCGGACCGATGCTTCGCAAGAAACCGCCGCGCTCTTACTTCACGGCGCCCATCGTGAACCCGGCGATGAAGCGGTCCAGGAAGAACGTGTAGACGATCGCCACCGGGATGCTGGCGAGCAGCGCTCCAGCCATCAACGGTCCCCATTGAAAGACGTCGCCGCGCACGAGCTCGGTCGGGACGCCGATCGAGACCGTCTTCTTGGCTGACACCGAGATGAACGTCAGCGCGTAGATGAACTCGTGCATGGTGAGAGTGAACGCGAAAACGACCACCGTCAGTAAGCCCGAGATTCCGAGCGGCAGAACGACCTTGACCATGGCGCCGAGTCTCGAGAGGCCGTCGATCATGGCCTGCTCCTCGATGTCCTTCGGGATGGTCTTGAAGAATCCCATCAGAAGCCACGTACAGAAGGGAATCGTGAAGGTCGGATAGATGAGGATCAACGACCAGAGCGATTCCTGAAGGCCGAGCGCTGCCGTGAAGCGCGACAGCGGGATGAACAGGATCGTCGGCGGCACGAGATAAGTCAGGAAGATCCCGATCCCAAGCGTCTCGCCCCACCCTTTCGCCCAGCGAGCGAGGCTGTAAGCAGCCGGCACCGCGGTGAAGAGCGTGATCGCAACCACCGCGAGGCCGACCAGGAGCGTGTTCGTGAGATACGTGAGAAAGTGCGTGTCGAACAGCAAGAGGCGCAGGTGCTCCGTGGTCGGCGGCTCGTTGAATTTGAATGGATTGTTGAGCGGGCTGAAGAGATCGTGATCGCGCTTGAATGTCGCGATGATCATCCAGTAGAACGGGAAGGCCCCGAAGAACGCGAAGCTTGCCACCAGCGCGTAGAGGCCGCTGCGTCGCAGAGCTTTTCTGATGTTCATCATCACACGACCTCGCTTTTTCGAGCCATGCGAAGCATCAGGGCGGCGACACCGGCGAGAACCGGGAAGAGAAAGAGTGACGTGGCCGCGCCCTGGGCCAGATCGCCTCCCTCGATGCCTTTGAAGAAGGTCCAGGTCGCGAGCACCTGGGTGCTGTGCACCGGCCCGCCGCGCGTCAGGACGTAGACGACGGTCGTGTCGGTGAAGGTGAAGACGAGGCCGAAGAGAAAGGCGATGCTGACGATCGGGAGCGTCAGCGGGATCGTGATCTCGAGCGTCCGGCGCCACGGCGATGCGCCGTCCACCTCTGCAGCCTCCAGGAGATCCTTCGGGATGGAGCTCAATCCCGCCAGTTGGATCACTGTTGCCAGCGGGAGGATCCTCCAGACGTGCACCAGGATCACCGAGGCCATGGCCAGGCCCGGCACGCCGAGGTAGTAGAGATTCGTCTGCGGTCCGAGCAGGGCGTGCGGCGTGCCCAACAATCCCACTTTGCGCAGGACCCAGTCGAACGGGCTGAAGATCGAGTCGAGCATCCAGAGCCAGCCGATCGTGCCGAGGGAGATCGGCGCGGTCCACGGGAGCATGATCAGGAAGCGCGCCAGCCACTTCCCGCGGAACTCTTTCATCAGCGCCACCGCGAGCAGCCGTGAAAGCAGAATCACGATGATCTGCGAGGTAAGCGCGAAGAGAAATGTGTTCTTGAGCGATAGCCGGAACACCGGGTCCTCGAGGACGTCGCGGTAGTTCTGCAACCCGATGAGATGGAAGTTCGGATCTCCGGTGGTGATGTCGCTGAGGCTGTAGAGAAGAGCCATGACAAACGGCACGCCGATGAGCGCCACGACGTAGAGGATCGCCGGGGCGATCAGGATCTTGGCGAGCAACCCCTGCCGGTCGCGGATGCCTGCTTTCGCGGCGCGCCCGGCGGCCGGCGCCGCCACGGCGCTCACGGCTGGCTCTCCTTGCGGAGGCCGGTGACGCGGTCGAAGATGCGGAGATCGCCGCGCGAAATGGCGAAGGGGTAGGTGTGGCCGACTTCGAGGTTGATGCTCAGGTGGCCCGGCAATCGCGAGACGACGTGGCGGGCGTGGGATTTCTCGCCGATGTTTCCGTAGACCAGGCGCTCGGCTCCGAGGTATTCGGAAAAGGTGACGACGAACGGGTACGAAACGATGCCCTGGGAGATATCCACGACGCCCTCGGGGAGGAACGTTTCGGGACGGAAGCCGAGGAGATGGTCGTCCTGCTCGAGGAGGTTCATCGGCGGCGAGCCGACGAACGTGGCCACGAACGTGTCGGCAGGCGAGTGGTAGATGTCGCGCGGCGTTCCGACCTGGCGGACCAGCCCCTTGCTCATGACCACGATCCGGTCGCCGAGGCCCATCGCTTCGACCTGATCGTGGGTCACGTAGATCGTGGTGACGCCAACGCGCCGCTGAAACTGGCGAAGCTCCTCGCGCGCCGAGGCCCGCAGAATCGCGTCCAGATTCGACAGCGGCTCGTCTAGGAGGAACACGGCCGGATCCCGAACCACGGCTCGTGCCAGGGCGACGCGCTGGCGCTCCCCGCCGGAGAGCTCGCGAGGCTTGCGATTCAGCAGGTGGCCGATCCCGAACAAACCCGCGGCCCAGTCCACTTTCTGTTTGATGATCGCCCTCGGCGTGCCTCGGGTTCGCAGAGGGAAGGCGATGTTCTTGTACACCTTCATGTGGGGATAGAGCGCGTAGCTCTGGAAGACCATGGCGATGTTGCGCATCCTCGGCGGCAGGTTCGTGACCACGCGACCGTCGATGACGATGTCGCCGGCGGTCGGCGGCTCGATCCCCGCGATCATCCGCAGGAGCGTGGTCTTGCCGCAGCCGGATGGACCGAGCAGAACCAGGAACTCGCCTTCGTTGGTGGCGAGGTCGATGCGCTCGACGGCCTTGACCTCGCCGAAATGCTTCGAGACTTCCCGGATCTCAACACGCCCCATGGTGTCCGCAGCCTCGATTGCGTTACTTCGTGCCGCCCACCAGATGTTTTCCGCGCCACTTCTTGTAGATCGCTTTGACGAGAAGCTCGGCCTGGGCGATGGCGTCCTCCGATTTCAGTCCGCGCGCGGCGTTGGCCATCATGTTCGGCAGGACGAAGGTGGCGAAGACCTCACCCTCGGCCGGGCTGGCCGGACCTGGATGCCCGAGGCTCGTGCTCCACTTCTCCGCCTCCTTGAGGACCTTGAGCTTGCCCTTCTCCTCGCCGGGAAGGACGAACGGATCGTCGTCGAACCAGGCGTTGTGCAGATCCCGGAACTTCTTCGCGCCGGCCACGGCCGCGTAGCCGCGGTCTCCGCTCTTGATGGGCGCATCGAAGAACGCGGGCGAGTTGTACAGCTCGCTGGCGTACATGGCCTGGTCGTAGTTGCTCACGAGATCGAGGAGGAACTTCTTCGCGATGTCGACGCTCTTGGAGTACTTCGGAATGATGTAGTTGTAGATCACGTGCTCGGAGACCCATCCGGCACCGCGCGGCCCCTTGAGCGCGGGCGTGAAGTAGATGTCCTTGGCGATCTCCGGAACTTCCTTCTGCGCGGAGCGGTAGGCCGAAATGGAGTTGAGGATGTACGCCGCGCGGCCGGCGATGAGAGCCTGGTTGTTGGAGACGGCGGTCCAGGCGAAGACCTCCGGGACCATCGCTTCCTTGTACAACTTGACCATGTAGTTGACTGCCTCGAGAGTCTTGGGATTGTTCAGGACGACGTTTTCTTTCGCGTCCTGCACGCTGGTGTCGTACGACCAGAGCAACGCTCTCGCGGCCATGTTGGAATCGAGCTCCTGGGAAAGGCCGATGCCGAGCTGGATTCCCTGGTCCTTCTTGATCTTTCCGCCGTAGGTGACGAGGTCTTCCCACGTGACCGGTCCGCTCCCTTTTCCGGCCTTCTCCCAAAGGCTCTTTCGGTAGTTGCCGGGATCGATGGTCCACCCGGGGATGAAGCTGTAGTACTTCTTCGTGTTCGGGTTGAACGAGCTGCGGCGGCAGAGGGGATGCATCTTGCCGAAACGCTTCTCGGCCTCGACGACGACGTCGGTCATGTCGAGGACGGACGGCTCGAACTGCGACGGCGGCGAGATCCATTCGATGAGGTCGTGGCCCTTGCCGGCCGCGATCTCGGCGGCCGTGCGCGAGGGAATCTCGGCCAGGCCGATGTGGTCGAGCGTGACGTTCACGCCGTTCGCGTCGCCCCAAGTCTTGACGTACTTGTCGAACCAATCTTTGTCGAACCTCGGAACGAAGTGAGACCAGACCAGGATCTTGAGCTCTTTCGACGCGGCGTACGCGCGCCCCGGAATGAGGATCGCCGGAGCCACTCCCATGGCGATCGTGCCCAGCCCAGCGGTCTTGACGAACTCCCTACGGGTCAATCCCTTCTTGGATTCCTTGGCCATTGCCGTGCCCTCCATCCTTCATTCGATGATCGCAAGTATTGCCATATCGATGACCTAGCGAACTGCCACGCCTGGGGTTCTGGTGGGAGAGAGCAATAGAACACATTCCGATCCGCGGGGTCAACGGAATCGGCGCGCAATGCCGCACATTTCCGACCGGCTTGATCGAGCCAAGGAGAAGCCCTCTCCCGCCGGGAGAGGGCGGCGCGAAGCGCGGGAGAGGGGACCCCGCGCGAAGCGCGCAATCAAAGCGATGACGATCTCGCATCAGTTGCGCCTTCAGGCGAGAAGGGCAGTCTGCGTCGGAGCTTGGATGACTTCGGTGGACATCGTGCCAAGTGCCGTGGCCGGACTTGCAAAGTCGGCCACCCGGCCCAGCGCGGCTGGGCCCTACCTTAATAGGTCCATCACTGCCAATGTCATCGCTTTCACGCCGGTCCTGAGCGTCGGCTCGGGCAACGGCGCGAACCGGCTGGAGTGGAGCGACGGCAGGGGCGTTCCGCTGGCGCGGCTCGCGGCGACCTTGACCGGATCGACCGCGCCGAGGGTCAGCATGCAGACCGGGATCTTTCGATCGAGTCCGAAGCGGCCGAAGTCCTCGCTCACCATCAACGGCTCCAACTGCAGCACGTTGTCCTCGCCGAGCGCCGGCTTCAGCGCCTTCGCGAGGCGTTCCGTCAGGGCCGGATCGTTGTACGTCGAGGCCACGGACTCGCCCAACAGCACCTCGACGATCGGCGCGCGGTCTGCCGGGATTCCCGCGGCCATGGCGATGCCCTCGGCGATTCGTTTGATGCCGCCGAGCACGCGCTGGCGCACCGGCTCCTTGTACGTGCGGACGGTGAGGAGGAGCTTGACCTCGTCGGGAATGATGTTGCGCTTCGTGCCGCCGTGAATCGAGCCGACGGTGACGACCACTGGATCGAGCGGCGAGTTCTCGCGGCTCACGAGCGTTTGCAGCGCGAGCACGAACTGCGCGGCAACGACGACCGGGTCTTTCGTTTTCTCCGGGGCTGCGCCGTGGCCTCCGAGTCCTCGGATCGTGACGTCGACGGAGTCGCCGCTGGCCATGAAGTATCCCGGCGTGTATCCGATCTTCCCGGCCTCGAGAGTGGCTGAATCGTGAATCGCGATCGCATACGTTGGCTTCGGAAAACGCTCGTACAACCGATCATTAAGCATCGCCTCGGCGCCCTTGACGACCTCTTCCGCGGGCTGGCCGACGAGTATGACCGTGCCATGCCACTGTTTTCTCATGTCGGCCAGCATCTTCGCCGTTCCGAGCAGCGTGGTCATGTGGATGTCGTGACCGCACGCGTGCATGACGCTGACGTCGTCGCCTGACGGGCTCTTGGCGTGAACCGTGCTGGCGTACGGCAGTCCGGTCTGCTCCTGGACCGGCAGCGCGTCCATGTCGGTCCGGACCAGGACGACCGGCCCGTCGCCGTTCTTCAGGATCGCGATGACGCCCGCGGCTTGCGCGCCGCCGGCGTACTTGCCAACGTGCTCAGTGACCTCGTAGCCGAGCTCGCGAAGACGCGACGCCACGAGCGCCGCGGTTCGCTCCTCCTGCGTCGAGAGCTCGGGAGCGGCATGAAGGGATCGGTACGTCGCGACCAGCGACGGTAGCTCGCGCTCGATGCGATCATCGAGCGTCTGTGCGGACAACGTGGCGGCGGTGAGCAGGAACAGAACGGCGATGATATTTCGGCGCATGCAATCTCCTCGGCGGGAGATGGTAGCAAAGGAGCGCCGGCATTCCGCGTGCCTTTGCGGTGAGGTGCCTTCTCGAGGCGCGGCTCCGGATGACGGACGCTCCTTATCGCAAGAATCCCGACGGTGCGCGCGTGGGGCCGGGATACGGCGCCGATTCTCCTTTGATCGCGCGCCATAGGATGCGGTTCAAGAGGTCGTCGTCCACGGCGTCGGCCCGCGAGAGGTCGAGGTTCGCTGACTGCTTCGCCGCTTCCCCCTCGGGATTCTTCTGCGTGCGATCGACGTCCGGAGTGATCGCCGCATACGGCGTGAGGTCGGGCTCGGACGCAAAGATGTCGTGCAGGGGCCGTCCGTAGCGGTCGTATTGCGAGAGCGGGTCGAGACCGAGAATCTCTTCGATCGTGGCGAGAACGTCGGTCGTGTTGACGAAGCGGTGCACGGCACCGGCACGGCTGTACGCGGAGATCGGCATCAGAATCGAGCGATGCGAATCGACGTGATCCGGTCCGCTCTGCGCGTCATCCTCCAGAACGAAGATCACCGTGTCCTTCCAGAACTTCGAGTGCGAGACCGCATCGACGAGTCGTCCGAGGGCCAGGTCGTTGTCCGCCATGTACGCCTGCGGCGTGAGCTTGCCGGCAGCCGCGCCAGCCGTGTGATCGTTCGGAAGCCAGATGATCTGCAGCGCCGGCATGTCGTTGTTCTCGAGGAAGCCGCGGAAGTCGCCGAGCCAGACGTCGAGCCGGTGCTGGTCGGTGATGTCGGTGTCGAATCCGGGATAGTCGAGATTCGTGTGGCCATCGATCGCGCGCTTCGTGGCGTAGTTGCCCTTCGTCCCCACGCCAAGCTCGGGACGGCCGACGATGAACTCGCCGTAGTCGCGAAAAGTGATTCCTTTGCGCAGGGCGGCGTCCCACAAGTAGCCGCTGGCCGGCGCGTTGACGTCGTCGTCATCGTCGACGAACTGATCGCGGTTCATCCCCTGATAGTCGTAGGTTCGCCCCCGGTCGGAGTAGTTCGACGCAACGGTCTTCTCCACGTAGTCCGTGGCGTACGCGGACGTCGACCAGTTATGCCCGTCTCCGCTCACCTCGGCGTTGACGAAGAATCGATCGAACAGTCCGAACCGATCGGCAAGAGCGTGATGATTCGGCGAGATCGCCCGTCCGAAGAAGAGCAGCGACGGATCGCCGTCGCCCGCAGCCATGTCCCCGAACACCTGGTCGTAGGTCCTGTTCTCTTTGATGATGTAGATGACGTGGCGAAACGGGGGATAGCGCCCGGAGTCGGCCGGCCGCGTCCAGTTGTTGGAGCCGGCGACGCGCGCCGAGAGCTTCGCCAGCTCGCCAGTGCGCCACGTCGTCCGGAGCGGCGTGATACTTCCGCGGAGCTGGCTGAGCGTGTAGTTCAGCGTCCCAGGCTGGAGCTTCTTGTTCGGTTGCGTGCGCCCTGGATTCGGTACGGTGCCATGTCCTTTGGCGTTGGCCACGAACAGGGTGTCGCCGTCAACCGCAAGCGCGGCCGGGTACCATTCGACCGGGACGCGCCCGAGAAGTCGATCGCGTGTGCTCGGCGTCTTCCGTCCGGCGACGCGCGGCGAGAGCGCGAAGACCGCGACGGCGTTGTTGTCGCCCTCGGCCACAAGGAGTCGCGAGCCATCGTCGGACAGCGCGAGCGCATTCGGCGTGCTCCCCTCGCGCACGGTCGGAGGCGCGTCGCTGAGTGTCGCGATGACAGCGCGTTTCCTCGTATCGACGACGGCGATCGAGTCCGTGCTCGCGGAGGCGACGAAGAGCCGTGTTCCGGCAGCGTTGAGTACCAACGCCGAGGGATGCCGGCCCACGACAATGCGACCGACGCGCTGGAGAGCTTCGGACCGTGCCTTGAACACATGCACCGTGTCGTCGCCCCAGCAGGAGACGTACACCATTCCATCGCGGCTCACGGCCACGGTGTACGGATACCGATCGACGGCGAGGCGCTGGACGACCTTCCCGCGAGCGACGTCGACGACATCGAACGTGTCGCCGAGGTTCTCGGCAACGTAGAGGAATCGCCCGTCAGAAGAAAACGCGAGGCCGGCCGGGTATCGCGTTCCCGCCTTCTCGACCGGCAAGGCGTGAAGCGAGATCTTGCGATCGAACGTCGCGACGCCATCGCGCCAAGCGTACGCATACACGGCATCATCGAATCCGCCCGAGGCCCAGAGCGTCTTGCCGTCCGGAGCGAAGGCCAGCCCGAGAAACGCGGCCGGCTGGTCGAGGGTCTGCAGGACTTCGCCGCTGGCGCGATCGACGACTTGCAGACCCTGCTGGCGCCATCCGCACAGCAACACCACGAGGCGATTGCGCTCCGGCGAGAGCACCATCGTCAGCGGAAAGTTGCCGACGGCAAACGAGGGCGCCGCGGGGTCGAGGCGGTGGCCTGTCGGAAGAGGAAGGGGCTCGCTGGCTGAGGCGAGCGAGGCGACGAATGCGAGAGCGACGATCAGCGGCGCCACTCTTCGATTATGCACCAGCGCCCCACACCGCGGCATTCGCACCAGGCGCGGGAGCGCCCGCCAGCAAGCCATGAACTGACAAATGCTCGTCGACATCCGGCCAGTTGATGATGTATCCGGCTCCGACGATGCGGAAGTTCGCTCGCTGCGCCGCGGTCGCATGAAGCAGCCGCGGGAACCAGGCAACCGGCACTGTGATCGTCCGGCCGTCGAGAAGATCGACCGAGAGCGCGTCCTCGGTGACATGGACCTCAGTGATTCGTTCGCCTGCCTTAGGTTCCGAAGTACTCATGCCATTGCCTCAGGAATTGCGATTCGTGCTTGCTGACTAGGCGCTCCACTGAACGCAGCTCATGCCGGGAGAAACCGAGGTTGTACGCGACGCGGACTGGCCAAAGCCAGTTCTTTGCCGAGAGTCTGTCGCGATCGATATGCACGTGTGGAGGTTCGTCACGATCATGGCTCGTAAAGTACACCTCGTACGGTCCATCGCGCAAAACAGTCGGCATAGTCGCTTGTTCCTAGGACGCGATCCACGCCGCCCGATCCACAAACCACCACGTCTCGACGTCGCCGCCGGTGGCCAACGCGATCGGGAGCTCCGCGCCTTCGCGGATCTGGCGGATGATCGCCTGCTTCGATTCGCCGGCGGCGAGGACCATGCGCAGGCCTGCAGCGCGGATGACCGGCTTGGTGATCGTGACCCGCCACATGTCGAGGCGCGGGACGAAGACCTCGGTGGCGATGCGGTTTTCGACGTCGAGCGCGGTGGTGCCGGGAAAAAGCGACGCGGTGTGGCCGTCCTCGCCGACGCCGAGGATCACGATGTCGAGTTTCTCGAGCCCGAGCGCCTGCCAGTCCTTCTCGAGCTCCGCGGCGGTCTGCGCCGGATCGTTCAATTCCGTCTTGAAGCGAAGGAAGCGATGGCCGGGCGGCACCCCGCCGGCAAAGAGCGTCTTCTCGATCATGGCCGCATTCGACTGCGGATCGGTCATCGGCACGTAGCGCTCGTCGACGACGACCCAGGTGACCGCGACGTCGGCCAGCTCGTCGCGGAACGGCGAGGCACCGAGGAGTTGATACAGCGGCTTCGGGGTCGAGCCGCCGGACAGCGCGACGGAGAACGCCGCCCTCTCCGAGGCGCGCTGCACGATCGTCCGAGCGGCGGCGCGCACGAGATCATCGACCGTGTCGAAAATGCGCAGATTCATTGGCTGATCCGTTTGGCCAGACGCGCCGCGAACGGAAGCGCCTTCCGGAAGACCCGGTCGGCTTCCGGCCGCTTGAGATGCCGAACGATGAGATCCTCCGGCCGGCATGCGAGCGAGCGCGTGACCGACTCGGGTGTGGTCTCGACGCCGCCGACATTCGCGGTGAGAACGCCGCGGTCATGCTGACGCGTGATCGTCGCCGTGGTGCCGTCGTCGAAGAGAATCTCGGCCTGCGAGACGCCGCCGACGTCCTCGGTCTGGACGCGGCGCTCGAAGCTGTAGTCGATCGCTCCGGCCGCTCCCTCGACTCGTCCATCCGCATCGACGCGATGTCCGGCTTGCGATCCGAGCCAGGAGGCGAAGAACAAGGCCTCGATCATCTGGCCAAAGTAGATCTCCTCCGAGGCACCTGCGACGACGCGCACGCGGCGGATCGACGACAAGCGCCCGCGCATCGCCGGCGGATCGAAGATCGACGCCGTGGCTACGCGCCATTCCTCGAGGCGAACCCAGTTGAGGTCCGCAGGCGCGGTGGTCGTCTGCTGGGCAACGCGGGTGATCAGAGCGAGATCGGCGGGGCTGTCGAAATGCACGGAGTCGACGATGAGCCGGTCGGCGGGCCGCAGCAGCGCTTCGACATAGTCTTCGTGCTCATTCGGAAGATCGCCGAGCCACCAGACCGCGACCGGCATGTCGGGAATCAGGAGCGCGCTGACCAGCGGCGGCACCCGATGGATCCGATCGCCGCCGGCGACGATTGCGATCTCCTCGGAGCAAACCTGTTTGCCTCCGCCGACGAGATGGCAGTTCGCGCTGATCCAGGATGTCATCTCCGGATCGCCGGCGGGATCGGCTCGAATCACGATCGTGCGCTGCGGCACTTCCGCCGCGGCGCGGCCGAGGGTCTGGCTGGCCTCGGTGTGATGGTCGGAGGTCGCCGTGTGGGCCACG
>DASQGS010000025.1:0-8283 GCA_035632455.1 Thermoanaerobaculia bacterium
CTGCCGGCGAGACCAAGTGGTCGATCGAGCTGTTGTAACTCGTGCCGGTCCAGATGTGCGCATACGCCGTCCCGTACGTCGCCTTCGTTCGATCGGGTGAGAAGAGCGTATCGCTGATCCGGGCCGCCGCCGGCGTGAGCCGCAGAAGGCGGTATTCGCCGGGATAGACGTTGAACCCCAGGACCGAATCGCTGTAGCCGAGCGCCCACTCCGAGGTCGTTGCGTTCCAGACCAGTCCGAGCGGCGCGACGTCGACGCCTCGAGCGGCGACGAGCAACGCATCCGGTGCGATGACCTGGCCGCTCGCGCTCAGGCGGATGGAATGGAGCGCGCCATGTCCGGCGGAGAATGTCGTCGCCACCAGCAGATAATCGTTTCCGTTCCAACCGAGGCGCGGATTGCGTCCGGCAGACGAGACCAGCGCGGTGCTGCTGGCGACGTTCGCGGGATCGATGGTCATGAAAAACAGCCCCTCGAGGGTCGAAGAAACGAGACGGTCGTAAACCAAACCCAAACCGCCGTCTCCCTTCACGGCCAGCCGCGGCGTTGCCGGATTGCCGAGGAAAAGATCGAGCAGTTGATCTGATCGCGCCGAGCCGTCGGGCCCGACGGTCGTGAGATAGAGGCCTTTCTCTCCTCCCTGTGGCACCGTGCGGAGGATGACGTAGCCATTCCTCGCAGCGCTCCAGGCGATGTCGAACTCCTGATTCGGCCAGACCGCGCGGCCCGGAGCGATGACCACAGGCCCGCCCGTCAGATCGCCGGAGGCAGTGACCTGCTGAAGGACCAAGTGCTGCTGCAAGTCGCGATAGAACAGCGCGAAATCGATGCCATTCGAGAGAAGTGCGATCGTTCCGCCGTCGGTGTTCGCGGCTACCATGCGATCGGTCGACCGCTGCACCAACCCGGCGTCATAGATCGCGACCCAGACCGTCTTCGAGAAGTTGTTCTCGTTCTTGGCAACCGCCAGCACGGAGCCGTTCCAGGCCACCGCGGCCGAGGAACGGTTCGGGAAGACCGTCGGTTGCGCCACCGCCTGCAGTCCGGAATTGCAAACGTCCGCCGGCGCGATCGACGCAGCCGCAAGGAACGCGGCGGCGAGGACCGCACAGATCAATCTCTCGTTCCTCATAGGCCCGCCCTCTCTCTGAAGTTATTGGACGTCACACGAGTATAACTTGCGCGGAAGCGTGACGCGAACCGCCGGCACCGTATGGACTGCGGCGGCAGTGCCGCCGCTTTCGTTGGCCACAAGCGAGGAGAAATGCCACTCGCGCCTTTGGACTGCGGCGGCTCGCCGCCGCTTTTCGCGCGAACGGCAGAGGTTTGAATCTCTGCGCAGTCGCCTGCGGTCAGCGAGTGGCCTTCTCCTCGCCTGTGGTCAACAAAAGCGGTGGCTAGCCACCGAAGTCCATAGGACGCGAGTGGCCTTTCGCTGCCCACGTGGCCATGAAAAGCGGCAGCAAGTTGCCGCAGTCCATCTGGACAGCGACTCCACCTCCTTCCAAATCGATGGGCAGCCGGCGCACCAATGTGGTAGAAAAGCCACACCGTGCGTGCATCCTCTCTTTACACAGTCCTTCTTTTGACTCTCGTCACCGCTCCGGCCGCCTTTCCCGCCGCCGTCAAGCCTGCCGATCCGAGGATCGACCAGCTCACGGCGACCTCGGTCAACGGTCAGGTCAGCGTTCACTTCACCCTGGCCAACGCCTTCCTCAATGATCAAGTCGTCGAGACCCTGCAGAGCGGGCTGCCCACCAGCTTCACGTTCATCCTCGAGATCTACCGCGACCGGCCGAACTGGTTCGACGAAGGCATCGCCCGCTCGCACATCGAGGTCATCTGCACCTTCAACTCCGTGACCCGAGAGTACCTCCTGAACTACCGCCGCGACCGGCGTCTCGTTCGCTCCGAGACCTTCAGCGATCTCGACATGCTCAAAAAGCGCATGACCACGATCGACGAGCCGAACCTCTTCAATATCGGCCAGCGCCGCCCCTACAAGGTGAAGGTGCGGGTCAAGGCCGACATCATGCGGGCCTGGCTGCTCTACGTCGTCCCGTGGCAATTCTCGACGCGCTGGAAAGAGGTCCGCGTCGTCGGTCAAGACCAGAAGCCATGAAGCCCAGCGATCTGCTTCGCTACCGCAAGGATCCGCGATTCATCATCACGATCCCGATCCTGATCCTCGCGGCCACGAGCATCGTCTACTACCTCATTCAGCGGACGAAGGAGCTCTCGCCCGAGGCCCTCAGCAGCCAGGTCCTGCTCTTCGTCCTCTGGAACATCAACGTCCTGCTGATCATCGGCATCCTCTTCGTGCTCTTGCGCGGCATCGTCAAGCTCGTTCTGGAGCGCCATCGCGGGATCCTCGGCTCGCGCTTTCGCACAAAGCTTGTCATCACTTACGTCGCTGCCTCGTTGCTGCCGGTGCTGATCATGTTCATCGTGGCCACCGACCTCCTGCGCGTGTCGATCGACCGCTGGTTCAACACGCCGGTCGGAACGATCCTGCGCAACGGCGAGGCCATCGCCCAGATGTCTCAGGATCAATTCGTCGCTACCGCCGCGGGCGCTGCGCGAGAGATCGGGGAGAATCCCGACGCCGCCGATGCGCGCAAACTCGACGCACTCCTCGCACACGTCCGCGAGTTCCACAACATCGACATCGCCGGCGTCTACCGGCAAGGCGTGCTGATCAAGCTCGTGGCGAATCCCCGCGCGCCGATTCAGGAAGTGCCCGAGCCGCCGCTGCGCTTCTTCGATGAAGTCGCGGCGAAAGGGAAGGCCGTCAAGATCGACGTCGGCGCGAGCGGAAAATGGATTCGCTACGCGCAACGCATCGGCGACGACGGCACCGCGGCGCTCGCGGGCATCTTCATCCCGTCGGTCATGAACCGGATGGTCGACGAGAACATCATCGCCAACAAGAACTTCCTCCAGCTCTACTCGCAGCGAACGCGGCTGAAGACCTCGCAGACCTCGCTGTTTCTCGCGGTCACGCTTGCCATCTTGTTCGGCACGCTTTGGACTTCGATCTACGCGTCGCGGCGAATCACGGTGCCGATCAAGGCGCTCGCCGAGGCCACCGGCAAGCTCGCCGAAGGCGGATACGGCCACATCATCGACGTCGAGGCCACCGACGAAGTCGGCAAGTTGATCGATTCCTTCAACCAGATGTCGGCGCAGCTCGACCAGCAGCGTCAGGCGCTCACGGAATCGAACCTGACCCTGCAGAAGCTGAACCGCCGCCTCGACGACGAGCGCGCCTACCTGTTCACCGTGCTCGAGAGCGTCTCCACCGGCATCATCGCGTTCACCGATCAGCACGAGCTCCTCAGCACCAACCGTGCCGCGTTGCAGATGCTGGAAGTGGACGAGCCCGCGCCGCGAACGAAGCTCAGCGATTTCCTCGCAG
Organism: Thermoanaerobaculia bacterium; assembly: GCA_035632455.1. Lineage (GTDB taxonomy): Bacteria > Acidobacteriota > Thermoanaerobaculia > Gp7-AA8 > Gp7-AA8 > DASQGS01. The sequence goes on from DASQGS010000025.1 coordinate 3,419, forward strand.
GAGATCTCGCGCCGCTCGACGAGGTTCTGCGCGAGCTTACCGAGCGCGCGCCGGCCCGTGCTCGCGAGGTGACCTTGATCCGCGGCGGCGAGCTTCGCTATCTCGAGCTCTCGGTCGCGCGCCTCGGCGAGAAGACCGGCGCCCGCGGCTGGGTCCTGGCCATCGAGGATTCCACGCAGCTCATGCAAGCCCAGAAGCTCGCTGCCTGGAACGAGGCCGCCCGCCGCATCGCTCACGAGATCAAGAATCCGCTCACGCCGATCCGGCTCTCCGCCGAGCGCATCGCCAAGAAATTCGCGGCCGGCGATTCCGACACCGCGAGCGCGGTCGACGAGGGCTGCCGCACCATCGTCACCGAGGTCAGCCAGCTCACGCGCATGGTCGACGAGTTCTCCCGCTTCGCCCGGATGCCCGCGGTGCATCTCCGCCACGCCCAACTCGCGGACATTCTCGATCAGGCCGCGAGCCTCTACCGCAACGTCAAGCCGGGCGTGAGCGTGGTCGTGAATGTCGATCCCGAGATCGAGCTGCTGATGGATCCCGAGCAGATCCGCCGCGCTGCAGGCAATCTGCTCAAGAACGCCGTCGAAGCCACCGAGGCCGGCGAGATCCGCGTATCCGCGCGCCGCGCGCCGCATCGCGTGGTCATCGAAGTCGCGGATCCGGGACGGGGCGTCCCCGACAACGACAAGGAGAGGCTCTTCCTTCCCTACTTCTCGACCAAAGGCCGCGGCACCGGCCTCGGCCTGGCCATCGTTCACCGCATCGTCAACGACCACGACGGACGCATCTCGGTCCACGATAACTACCCGAAAGGAACGCGCTTCGAGATCGAGCTGCCGGCATGATCGACGAAGGGCCAAAGGCGAAAAGCGTGAGATTGCGAAGCAATCACCCTCTCCCGGCGGGAGAGGGTCGCCGCGCAGCGGCGGCCTTTCGCGCGCGACGCCGACTGACATCATGCCCAAAATCCTGATCATCGATGACGAACCCGCCATTCGCACGACCCTCGCCGGCATCCTGCACGACGAGGGCCACCGCACCGCGCTCTGCGAGTCGGGCGAGGAAGGCATCGCGCAGTTTGCGCGCGAAGAATTCGATCTCATCATCCTCGACCTCTGGCTCCCAGGCATCGACGGCCTGGCCGTGCTCGAGCGGCTGCGCAGCGCCGGCGCGCCGCCGATCATCGTGATCTCCGGGCACGGCAACATCGACACCGCGGTCCGCGCCACGCGCCTCGGCGCCTACGATTTTCTCGAGAAGCCGCTCTCGCTCGAGCGCGTGATCCTCACCGTCAACCACGCCGTCGCGGACCGCAAGCTGCGCGAACAAGTGCGCGACCTCAGGCAGCACCTGACTATCGAGGAGATCCTGATCGGCGAGAGCGATGCCATGAAGAAGCTCGACCAGCAGCTTCGCAGCGCCGCTCCGACGAACAGCCGCGTGCTGATCACCGGCGAGAACGGGAGCGGCAAGGAGATCGTGGCGCGAACGCTGCACCGCCTCTCGATGCGCGCCGAGGGACCGTTCATCGACGTCAACTGTGCGGCCATCCCGGAGGAGCTCATCGAATCGGAGCTCTTCGGCCATCGCAAAGGCGCATTCACCGGCGCCATCGACGAGCGCAAGGGCAAGTTCGAGCTCGCCGACGGAGGCACGCTCTTCCTCGACGAGATCGGCGACATGAGCGACAAGACCCAGGCCAAGGTTCTCCGCGTGCTGCAGGAATCTACTTTTCAGAAAGTCGGCGGCCAGCAATCGATCACCGTCGACGTGCGCGTCATCGCCGCGACGAACAAGAATCTCGAAAAAGAGATTGAGACCGGCACCTTCCGCAGCGATCTCTACTACCGGCTCAACGTCATCCCGCTCGAAGTCCCGCCGCTGCGAAACCGCGGGGGCGACATCGTCCTGCTCGCCGAGCACTTCCTGCGCCGCTTCGCCGCCGAGGGCGGACAACCGCGAAAAAAACTCTCCGCCGGAGCGGCAGGAAGACTTAAGGCCTATCACTGGCCCGGCAACGTCCGCGAGCTCCGCAACGTCACCGAGCGGCTGGCCATCCTCGTGCCGGGCGAGACCATCGAGCCCGAAGACGTCATCCTCGGCACGCGCCCTGAGACGCCAACACCAATCGCTCACGACATCACGCTGAAAGAAGCGCGCGACGAATTCGAAAAACAATTCATCCTCGCCCGCCTCAAAGACTTCGCCGGCAACGTAAGCCGCACCGCCGAAGCCCTCGGCGTCGAGCGCAGCAATCTCTACCGCAAACTCAACGCCTACGGGATTCGCGTGGAGCGGCCGTAGGGCCCAGCCGCGCTGGGCCGTCTCTGCTGTCATCCTGAGCCGCGTAGACGGCGAAGGATCATCTTGGCACGATCGATGTCGTGACACCCGAGAGTCAAAGTCAAAAACCGGCGACGGCGACGCCAACGGCAACGCCAACGAAGACGCCTCGTCCCTCGTCCCTTGCCCCTCGTCCCTCGTCCCTCGTCCCTCGTCCCTCGAATCCGGAAATACGCCGCCGAATCGCCCCGTTAACCACGTCCGCAACGGCTTGACACCGATCCACCCGGTCGCTACGCTACGCCGTCACTTGCGGGAATAACTCAGTTGGTAGAGTGCAACCTTGCCAAGGTTGATGTCGCGGGTTCGAGTCCCGTTTCCCGCTCCAATCGCTAACCTCTTACGCGCGGCCACCCAGCTCTCAAAGCGGGTGGCCGCGTGGCGTTTGGGAGTGTGGCTCGTCGGGCGGCGGCGATGAGGTCATTCGAGGTAACATCTCACATGCTCTCGATCTCCTCCGAGGAGCGCGAATTCGAAGTGGCCGGCCTTGTGGGCGAGTGCGTCAGTTGCGGTCCACAGAGCCTTCGAAATGCCGTGGTGCGCTATGCATACGGAACCGTCGCCGTCGTCTTCGGGTTCCTAAAGCGCGTCGAGATCTTCGGCACGTGCTCGAAGTGCGAGGACATCGTGCTCATACCAGAGGCGGAAGTTCCTCAAAGCGTACGGGAGCAGATTCCCTTCCTGCATCGGAGAGGCCTGATCCTTCTCCCATTCGTCGTGGCTCTGCTGTTCATCGTTCTGGCGATCGGCGGCAAGCTTTGACTTGAGAACGGTGCCATCGGCAGACCAATAGCACCGACGCACGGCACGGGCGGGTCCTTGATTTCCACATAAGGCTTCCCGTCTCACGGTGTCGCCCGCAATTTCTTGAGCAACTCCTGCAAGCCTTGGCGGATCTCGGCTCGCCGTTGTTCCGTATCGGACCACGAGGACAGCGGTGCCGCATGCGAGTCCAGCATCGCCAATCCTTTATCGGCGTACTGCCGTGCCAGGTCCTTCTGCCCATCGCTGAAGTAAGCATCGGCGAGGTTATAGTGCGCGTCCGCCGAGTCGGGATACGCGAGCAGATTGAGTTTGAAGATCTCCACTCCCTCCTTGATCTCCCCGGCGCGGATGTGATCAGCAGCAATAATGTCGACGTTGATCTCGAGCCAGAGCTGCACCTTGGGATCCTTGCGTCGGGCCGCCAGGAGCTCCTGAGTCACCTGGGCTACACCGCCCGGCATCTCCATGCGATTGAGAATATCTGCAGACGCCACCGTGTCCGTCAGCGCATGACCAGGGGTCTTGATCAGGGTCGTCACAAACCACTGCACGATGATGCCGGGCAAATCGGGATGGGTTTTGAACAGGTCCGTTCCGTGGCTCCCTGTGGCGGGAACCTTGCCGCTCGAGTCCTCGTACCAGAGCCAAGGCGCCTTCGGCCCGACGTAGTGAATGAACTGTTTCTCCGGGCTGGCGGACGTGATGTACAACCACTCCATCGCCTCTGCTGTAGGGGGATATTCGTCATCGTCGGCAACGACAAAGAGCCCAGGCAGATGCGCAGCCTGCCGCAGGAATCGCAGTTGAGGAAGCAGCGTCTCCCCGGAGAGCAGGACGAGCGATCTCACTTCGGAAGGATGACGCCGTGCCGTCTCGACCGAATAGTGGACGCCAAGCCATCCGGCTCCTCCTGCGCCGACGAGATTCCCCGTGACGCCGGGCTGTGAGACCAGGAACTGGAACGCCGCATCCGCGTCCGAAGGGAATTCGTGGGCAAACGTTCCGCCGCTTTCGCCACGCCCGGCGCTGTCGACCGTGAGCGAGTGGATCCCCGCGGCGGCAAGCTGCGGCGCAACCTCCTTCCATGAGTCTCGCGTCCGGTTGCTCTGGTGGTAGAGGATGACGCCCGGCCCGGGCTTGGCGGCGGCGAAGTACGTCGCTTTGAGGACGGTCCCGTCCGGCGTCCGGAGCTCGACCGCGCGGGGAGGCGGCGACGCTTGTCCCCACGCCGGTAAGGTCAAGAGGCTTACGACCGACAACGCTCGCAATCGCATGCGGCCCTCTCTTTCCTGGGAGCGCGGCACTTCTCCTACGGAATGCAGCCGTGCTATGACAGATTGCGGTTATGCTACTACAGCCCACGTCTTTGAGGCAATGACAAAGGGAAGGTCACGCAAAAAAAACGGGCCGGAGAACCGGCCCGCCTTGGGACTGACTGCGTGAGTGAGAACTACGGTGTCGCGTTCGTGCCGGTGTAGGGGCCGACACCCGGCGTGCAGCTACCCACGCCTTGCGGGCAAACCAGAACGCCACCGGCCGGACCGATTGCGACCGCGGTGCTGAGTGCCGGGGCCGGCGAGCAGCCGTTGCCGAGCCACGTGGCGTCGAAGTCCACCGAGTAACGACCCTCGGCGAACATCGAGACGATCGCCCAGTTCTGGCTCTGGCGGACGCCGACCGTCGTCGTGCCGCCCGCGAAGCCGGGGCGAGCCGAGCTGTAGACCGTTTGCCCGCCGTTGTTCAAATTGAGGAAC
>DASQGS010000026.1:0-9116 GCA_035632455.1 Thermoanaerobaculia bacterium
ACGGCGCGGGAATGATGACGAGGCCGGCATGAGACCAGCGCTTCTCCATCTTCACGCTCGCCGGCACGTGGCCGGCGCGGCCGAACTCCGTGGCCCGGTCCTGCCCGTGATGGCAGGCCGTACATCCGAACTCGAGCAGCGGATGCGGCGAGGCCGAGCCGACGAAGGTCTCGAGCCGCGGGTGCGTGCGCCACGGATTCAGCACATCCTCCGGCGCGTCCTGAATCTCCTTGAGCTCCTTGATCCGCTTCTTCGCGTCGTCGATCTTGTCGGGAGCGATCAGGCCGTTGTCGAGCTTGCTCTTCAGATCGCTCGAGAGCCGCGCCGCTTCCTTCTTCGACTCGAAGCCGGTGCGGTCGATGGCCCGGTGGCAGGTCATGCAGCGGTCGACGCGCGGGATGGTCATGTAGTTGACGTCCGCGAAGAGATCGGGAAGGACGACCTGATCGACCTTGAACGTCGGGCTGATGAAGTCGAGCATCGGGGCGTTGAGGATGAAGAAGTCCTTCGACGGCTCGACCGCGGTGAGCTGCTTGTTCAGCAGATCGACCGTGGCATTCAGCTCCTTCTCCTTGTCCTCGAGGTCCCGGATTTTCTTCTGCCAGACATCGAGGCGCGCCTTCGCAGCGTCACGGCCGCGAGTCACGTCCTGGAGGCGAAGGTCCAGCTCGTGGAAGCGCTTCGAGAGATCTTCATACTCCTTGCGCACCTTGCCGGCGTTCGGGCTCTTCTGCACCACGGCCGCCTCGGCGTCGTAGCGTTTGGCGTCGAGCGTGGCTTTGGTAAAGCGGTAGTCCTGGTCCGCGGCGTAGTGCTTCCCCTCCCAGTCGTCGAGATCCTTCTGCGCAACGAGGAACTGATCGCGGTTCCTCGCAATCTCCCGCCTGTGCTCGCGGACCTGCTGGTCGAGTTGTTCGAGGCGGGCCTTCCCTTCCTCGGTGCGGGCGGTCTGAAGCTGCTGCTCGATGCGCTCCTGCTGCATCTTCATGAACTGCCATTGGAACCACTTCCATCCGCGGACGTAGTCGTAGCCGACCATCCCGACGGTGACCAACAGCAGCACCAGACTCGACAAGGCGAAGATCAGGTTCAGCTTCCGGATGCTGTAGTTGTGCGGAATCGGTTCTTGCGGCTTCATGGCATTTCTGAGGGAAGAGGGATGAGGGAAGGGGGAAGAGAAGAAGCTGCGCGAAGCCACGCGTCTCCCCGCTTCTTCTCGTCCCTCGTCCCTCGTCCCTCGTCCCTACGCATCTCGTCCCTACACATTGAAAAATATTTCCTGCACATGAACGATGTACTTGAGATTGAACAACCAGCGCAGGACCATCTTGGCCGGCAGCGCCATCATGATCAGAAAGAGGAACGCGCCCACGTAGTAGCGCGGAGCTCCCATCTTCAGATAGAAGCGTCGGAACGGGCCCGCGGCAAGCAACGGCGGCAAGCCGAGGTAGCCGAGCACGACGATGATCCCGAACATCTCCCGGATCAGCGGATTCTTCGGCAACGGCATCGACAGACCTTTGACCCAGATCAACTCCGAGAGGTCGATGTTGTTCAACGGCACGAGCTTGTTTGGATCCCAGAACTCATAGGGTCCGAAGAAGTTCCAGTTCGGACCGCGCAGGAACGTCCCGGTGATGATGAGGAACGACCAGAGCACGAGGAATCCATAGAGGAAGACGCCGATCTCCCACTTCCGCTCGCTGAACGAGTAATAGCCGTTTCCCTTCGGGTTCGTGTCGATGTACGGGATGGCCATGAGTCCGACGATGATGAGCGTCGGAAGGACGACGCCGGCCAGCCAGGGATCGAAGTAGACCAGCATCTCCTGCAGACCGAGGAAGTACCACGGCGCCTTCGCCGGATTGGGAGATGAGGTCGGATTGGCCGGCTCCTCGAGCGGCGCCCGCAAGGCGATCGACCAGACGATCATGATAATCGTCAGAAGGATCATGCAGAGCATCTCGGTGTACACGAGATCGGGCCAGACGAAGAGCTTCTCGCTCGTCTCGGTCTTCTCCCACGGGATGCCACCGCCCGCGATCTGGCGGTCGTTCAGATAGGCCTTCCGAAGAGCGACCCAGGTGAAGAAACCGAGGAGGAAGATCATCGCGGCGATCGGCACGTTGTCGGGCTTCGCCGCGATCAGGTAGAACTGCGGATCGAGCATCGAAAGGCCGAAGACGAGAATGGCTGCGATGCCCAGCCGCATGCCGACCCGCGGGTTCCAAAGACGTCCGCCGAGATTGGACAGGCCGAACATGACGAAGAGGTAGGCGATGCCGAGATAGAGAAGCGGCCTCACGAACAGGCCGGCGATGAGGAAAACGATCCCGAACGTGAGGAACAGGTAACCGACCTTCGACTTCAGCTTCCCGTCCAGAAGATTGAAGTAGACGATGAAGGCAAAGACCGACGTGAGGAGCAGAAACGAGATCGACGCCCCTGATAGTGCGTTGATGAATTCCTTGATGAAGGTCATCGCCTCAACTCTCGCTCCACCTCATAGTCGTTGATCAGTCTCTGCATTCGCCGGCGTTCTGAAAGCCGGCTTACTGGTCACATCGCGCACATCCACCGCACAGCCTCGCGGCATCGCAGCGTCGCTATAAGGGACCGGAGATTCCTCCGTCCTTTCTCACGCGCCAAAAATGAATCGCCATCAGAAAGCCGGCCGCCAGCGGAATGGCCATGCAGTGAAGAACGTAGAACCGCAGCAGCGTCGACGGGCCGATGGACCGCCCGCCTATCAGCGCGAATCGCGCGTCGTCCCCCGCGTGGATCAGCCGCACGTCGCCAAGTCTGATGAGGCCCGACATGGGCCCCTCATTTCCGGCGCCCGGCGTGGCACGGGCCATGTTCGAGCCGACCGTGATGGCCCAGATCGCGAGCTGGTCCCACGGCAGAAGATAGCCGGTGAAGGAGAGCAGCAGCGTCAGGACGAGCAGGATCACCCCGATGTTCCAGTTGAATTCGCGAGGCGGTTTGTACGATCCGGTCATGAACACGCGGAACATGTGCAGCCAGACGGCGATGACCATGGCGTGCGCACCCCAGCGGTGCATCTCGCGCATGATCCCGAACGGCGCCTGCTCGCGCAGGTCCATGATGTCGGGGTAGGCGTATTCGATCGTGGGCCGGTAATAGAACATGAGCAGAAGGCCGGTGACGGTCTCGACGAGGAACAGGAAGAACGAGGTTCCTCCCATGCACCAGGTGTAGCTCATGCGGACGCCGGAGCGGCGCACCTTGACCGGGTGAAGATGCAGGATGAGCGAGCCGAGAACGGCCAGCACGCGTTTGCGGTTGGTGTTCGGGACTCCGACTCGGAAGATCGATTTCCAGATCTGCGAGTTGACGATGCCTTCCTGCATTTGCTTCAGCGACATGAAATCCCTTCCAGCGGCTTCGATCCGGCGCTCAACGCCGGCGTGATTCACGTGTCCCCGATTCCGGGCACGAGAGGCCTGGAGTTTCGATTGCTACACCTTGATGAACGCCTCCGGATCAGTCCACTCTCCGCGTTCCTGATGGAACTGCTTCGACTTGTCGATGACGATCTGCCCGTCAGACACGTCGACGTAGATCTTGGCTCGTTCGAGTGGCCGCGGCGCCGGGCCCTCGAAGTTGACGCCGGTCTTGTAGTAGCCGCTGCCGTGGCAGGGGCACTTGAATTTGTTCTGCGATGCCAGCCAATTCGGCGTGCATCCGAGGTGGGTGCAGACCGAGATGAGCGCATACATCGTGTCCTCGGTGCGGACGATCCAGATGCCGTACTTTTCCTTCCAGCGCTCGTCGACCTCGCCGACCGAGTAATCGCTCACAGCGCCGGCTTTGAACTTCGAGACCGGCTCGAAAAGGACGTTCGGAAACATGAACCGGCCGAGAACGCTCGCCAGCGCGCCGAGCGCACCGGTCAGCAGCAGCCAGGCGCTGGTCAGGACGAAGGGAAACTGGCGCCTGGTAACCTCCCCTTGCTCGCGGATTTCCGCCGCTGCACTCCCGGCAAGGGGTGTTTTCGGGGCCACCTGATATGGCGTGATGTCTTGTGCCATGAAGGTCTGAGGAAGAGAATTTCGCTCGCGTTCCGGCGCCGCCTAATATCTGCGATTTCGGAAAGAGTGTCAACGGAAAAGGTGACCGAAAACACGCTCGCACGTGATGAATCGCGCGGCCAATTCTCGCATTCGGAGCAAGTGGGACAGGATGGTGAAACGGAGCGTTTCGGAAGGGGTGGAAGTGGTCAGTGGTCAGTGGTCCGCACGTCATCCTGAGCCGCGTAGACGGCGAAGGATCTCCTTGGCAGGATCGCGGCTCTCGCAAGGAGATCCTTCGGCGCGCTCCACCCCTTCGGGGTTCCGCCGCCTCAGGATGACGTGCTGACCACTCACCACCGACCACTACTGCTTCGCTCCGCTACTTCAGCGATGCGACCGCAGACCTCGCCGCATCGCGCACGCGCAGGCTCTTGTCACTGTTTGCGATGCGCTGGAGGTCGGGGATGGAATCACGGCCGGCGAGTTTGAGGAGCGCGGTCATCCCGCTGATCATCACGTCCTCTTTCTGATCGTCGCGCATGCCGGCGATCTGATCCAGGTGCGAACGGTCGAGCATCTCGTGCACCGCGCTGAGGGCGCGCTTGTCGCCGAATCCCGACAACGCGACGGCCGCGTTCCAGCGGACATCGGGGGTCTGATCGGTGAGCGCGGCGGCGAGCGTGGGCACGGCGCGCGAATCTCCCATCTCTCCGAGGGCATAGAGCGCGGTCTTGCGGACGTCCTTGTCCTCGTCAGCGGCCGCCTGCTGAAGGCGCGGAAGAGCCGCAGGATCGCGGAGCTGACCGAGTGCGAGGAGGGCATAGAGCCGGGTCTCGACGTCGCGATCGCCGAGCGCGTCGAGCAGGAGCGGCGTGGCCCGGCGATCGCCGAGCTGTCCGAGGACCATGCTCAGATAGCGGCGGATGCGCGGATCGTCGTTCTTCGATTGCCCATAGATCGCGGCGATCTGCGGCTCGAGGTCGGGGTACTTTTTCGCCTCACCGCGCTGGATGGACTTGGAGAGCTGATAGGCGGCCTGCCACCGCTCGTGCCGCCCGCCGGAACGGATCTCGTTGACGTAGTCGGGGATCGAATGCTCCTCCGAGGCCAACTTGCCGAAGAGAAGGAAAACCGCCACGCCGACGAGGACGACACCGAGGGGAAGGAGCACGAACTGGACGAGGATCGTCCGCGGGCTTTCCTTCGGAACGTCGGTTGCGGACGGAACACCGGGTTCGATCGGCGCCGTCATGCGAGTGAGTAGGGAGGCCCGGAATGGTGAATGTTGAATGGAGGGGCTTGGCTCACGCGAAGGCGCGAAGACGCGAAGTGCCAATGCTTGGAGACCGCCTGCTGATCGAACGCTTCGTGACTTCGCGTCTTCGCGTGAGGCCCTTCGTTCAATTCAACATTCAACACTAAACATTCAACATTCAACATTCGATGTTTACCGTCCGGTCCCTGCCACGACGAAGTCGGGGAGATAGGTTTTGAGCTGCGTCGGCGCGTCGGGGACGACGATGGCGTCCTTGTCGCAGACGGATTCGCAGAGCCGGCAGGCCACGCATTTCTTGGCCTCGACGTAGGCGATCTTGTAGTGGTTGGCCACGGTCTCGTCGTTGGCATCGACCATGGCGATGCACTCGAACGGGCAGATGTCGACGCAGAACTCGCAGCCGGTGCAAAGCTCCTTGATGACCTCGGCTTTGGGGATGTCTTTCGGCTTGATCCGCGGGATGTACTCACCATGCTGGTTCTGGATTGCATCCACAGGACAATAAATGCCGCAGACCGAGCAGTCGATGCACCGCTCCGGGTGGATGTAGTACTGGCCTTTCGCCTCTCCCCAGATCGTGTTCGTCGGGCACTTGATCTCGCAAACAGAGCAGCCGATGCACTTGTCGGTGATGAAATGTGGCATTAGCGCCACCGTAGCAGAGGAGTCAGTGACGGTCAAGACGGAGAAACCAGAAACTAGAAACCAGAAACCAGAAACCGCTCCGCATCTCTCTTCGTTGTCCGCCTTTCTCCGCGTTCTCCGCGTCTCCGCGTGAACTACCCTCGGCCCAATTCGACATTCACCATTCAACATTCACCATTCAACATTCGTCTTTGCTTCACTTCACCAGCATCGCGCCCGCCCTCCCGTTCGCGAAGAGAGCGGTCCCCGACCGTCCGGTGAGGATGGCCTTCATCTCGTTCGTGTTCAGTTCGCCGATCCAGACGAAGGGCGGTGATGGGAGTGCTGTGCGCTCGCGGAGGAGCGCATCGAGCGATGGCGCGGGCCGCCAGCCCGGGTGCGCTGCCTGCTCCGCCGGGAACGCGATGACCGGCGGATGCCACGAGGCGTCGCGCTGGCTGACGACCTCGAGCCAGAGGTAGCCGCTGGCGACGATCGGCGATCGCGGATCGAGCGTCCGCCGCGCCTCGATCGCGATCTGGCGGTAGGGATCGAGCGGACGTCGATAGTGATCGATGATGCCGTTCCAGCTCGCGCCGAGGCCGGTGAGGAGGATTCCGCCTGCGATGGCGATGCGCAACGGCCGCCGCCAACCATCGAGTGCCGCGGCGATCCAGATCGCCAGCGGCGGCGCGATCACGGCCTCGAAGCGCATCGGAAACCAGACCTGCCGCACGGTGAGCTGCATCGCCATCGCCACCGCGACCGGCGTCAGGGTCATCACCGCGAAGCGGATCGCCCGAGGGGAAGAAGCTGTGCGCGCGATCGAGGCGATCAGAAGGACGAGCGCGAACGCGACGAGCAGCGCAGGCGCGGGCGCGAACAGGGCTCGGGGATAGTCGGCGGCGAAACCGAGAGCAGCGAGTGCCGCGAAGGGCGACGTCTCTTGCTCGCCGAACCAAGCGGTCGCCTGGGGCGGCTGGCGCAATGCCAGAGCGATCCCGGGCAGAAAGAGAACACCGGCGACGAGCGTGGCTGCGATTCCCGCGACACGCCGCCGTCCGGCCGGGCTCTCGATCAATCCAAGCGCGGCGGGCAGCGGAAGAAAGAGTGCGCCGTAGTAGTGCGAGTAGGCCGCCGCAACCAGGGCGCCTGTGGCCGCGAGAAGCCACGGATTCAACGGTCGCCCTGGCACCGGCTCCGCGTCAGCGCTCCAACGCTCCAACGCAACGACTGCGATCGCGATGAACAGAGCGCACAGCGCATATGACCGCGCATCGACCGAGAAGAGAACGAACGGCGGATAGACGGCGAGCAGCGCCGCGGCGAGATAGCGGATGCGGCCGAGGGATTGCGCCGCGAGGATGAGCACGAGCGTACCGAGCACGCAGGTGAGCGAGAGCACTCGCGCGGCGATGATGCTGTCATGAACGGCGAAGATAATGTGTGCGAGAAAATAGTAGAGCGGCGGGCCGGAGTCGAGGCGCAAGGCGCGGAGAATCGCGCCGAACGGCTGCGCGGCGAGCCAGCGAGTGAAGAGCTCATCGAAGAACGGCTCGCGTCCGCGGAGCAGTGGGATGCGAAGTGCCAGGAAAAGGGCGGTGATCCCGAGGCCGGCAGCGATGCCGCCGCGCCGCGTCGCCAGAAGGTCGTCGGGCGCGGGGCTCACACGGCCAGCAACTCCGAGATGGTCTTGATGAGATGCGAGGATTGGATGGGCTTGGAGATGTAGGCGTTCGCGCCGAGGGCCAGGCCGCGCTCGCGATCCTCCTCCGCCCCTTCGGTGGTGATGATGATGATCGGAATGCTCTTGAGCTGGACGTTCTGGCGAACGAGCGAGACCAGTTTCAGCCCATCCATCACCGGCATGTTGATGTCGGTGAGAATCAGATCGATCTTCTCGGGTCCGGAGAGCTTCTTGAGTGCGTCCACTCCATCGACGGCTTCGATGATCCTGGCGTTCTTGAATCGCTTCAGCGAGAACGAGATCAGTTGCCGCATGGTCGGCGAGTCTTCGACGACCAGAAAGTTGGCGTTCTCCATTCCGTGCGTTCCGCCCTTACCTAGCGCTAGCTCGTGGTCAGCAAATCGAGGAAGCTCTGGATGGTGTTGAGTTTTCGCTCCGACTGCGAGTATAGCTTCGAGGAGAAGATGGCCGTGGCCGCATGCGCCGCGAGCAGCGAGAAGAGCTCGTAGTCGACGGCCGAGAACGAGTCCTTCTGCTGGAGCAGTTTGTAGATCGCGATCAGGCCGATCACGTGCTCCTTGATTTTGAGCGGCACCGCCGCCAACGGCTTGTCCAGCGAGACCGCGTGGCCTCCTCCGATGTCCTGGTTGATGTAGTAGCTCTCGCCCGTCTTCGCGACCTTGCCGAGCACGCCGTCGCTGAGTCTCGTGGCGAGCTGGTCGATGCCCGGCATGACGTCTTCGCCCTCAGCGGCGATCGATCGGAGCTCGTTGGTCTTTTCGTCGAGCAGCAGGATGGCGAACGACTCAGCACCGATGAGGTTGATCACGATCTCCTGGACGATCTGGATGACCTCCCGGAAGTCGAGCGTGGAGTGAAGCTGGTAGCTGGCCACGTAGAGGTTGGCGAGGTTGTTGTTCTGCTCCTCGATCTCGATGTAGCGGTTGGCGAAGTCCTTGTTCTCTTCCTCGACCTCGCGGAAGCGCTGCGTGATGCGCCGGTTCTCGTCGGTGAGCTGGGCGATCTCGGCGCGAAGGCGGCTGACCTCCTCCGCGCTCGCCCCCGCCTGCTCGGTCTCGATGGAGGCCAAACGATAGCGCAGGCGCTGGTTCTCGCGAAGGAGCTCTTCGGTGAACTCCTTCCCTTTGTTGAACAGCTCCAGGAACTTCTCAGCCCGTGTCTCTTCGCTCATCTCTCTCTCAAGCCTGGTGCGTGAATCTAGCACAACAGGGGAAAGGGCGCGAGATTCCCGTGGTGGATGTGGGTGTTTGGATGAGGATTGAATTGGTGTCATCCTGAGCCGCCCATTCGACTCGCTCCGCTCGCTCAGGGCAGGCTACGACGGCGAAGGATCATTTTCGCAGGATCGTGGCCCTCGCAAGGAGATCCTTCGCCGCGCTTCACCCCTTCGGGGTTTCGCCGGCTCAGGATGACGCCCGTTTTCAAACCACGATCCGCCGAATCGCCTCCGGTATCTGGCCCAGTTCCAGAA
>DASQGS010000027.1:0-2752 GCA_035632455.1 Thermoanaerobaculia bacterium
GATCACGAACACCTGCCCTCGCGGCTTGACCAGCGAACCCGCATTGCCCAACAAATCGCGGCCCGTGAAGACCGGATAGCTCGCGGAGCCCTGGCGGATGATGAGCAGCGGGTTCATTTCTTCTTCACCGCGATCCCCAACTCATCGAGCTGCGCCGTCGCCACCTCGGAGGGCGCTTCGCTCATCAGATCCTGGGCCTTCGCGGTCTTCGGAAACGCGATCACATCGCGAAGCGACTCGACGCGCGACATAAGCATCACGATGCGATCGAACCCGAGGGCGATGCCTCCGTGGGGCGGCGCGCCGTAGCGGAACGCCTCGAGGAGGAATCCGAATCGCTGCTTCGCTTCTTCTTCGGTGATACCGAGGGCGCGGAACATGCGCGACTGCACCTCGGAGCGGTTGATCCGGATCGACCCGCCGCCGAGCTCGAGGCCGTTGAGCACAACGTCGTAAGCCCGCGCCAGCGTCGATCCGGGATCGGTCAACATCTTGTCGACATCGCTGACCGCAGGCGACGTGAACGGATGATGGCGCGCAAAGTAGCGGCCGGTCTCCTCGTCCCATTCGAACAGCGGAAAATCCGTCACCCAGAGGAAGTTCCAGGTCTCGGGCGGAATCAGCGTCTGCTCCTTCGCGACCTTCAGGCGAAGCGAGCCGAGGACATCCCAGACCATCGTGGTCTTGCCGGCGACGATCAACGCCAGGTCGTTCTCGTTCGCCTTAAGCGCCGCACGCAGCGCATCGTGCGCCGCGTCGCTCAGCACCTTCTTGATCGATGAGCCCTTTTGCGCGTCGAACTTCACGTAGATCAGTCCCGACGCGCCGCCCTTCTTCGCATCCTCGGTCAATTCATCGAGGCGCTTCCGCGACAGGCTCGCGCCGCCGGGCACGACGATCGCGCGAACGCTCCCCTTGCTCTCGAACGCGCTTCGGAACGGGCCGAAGTCGATCGTCTTCGCCAGCTCGCTGATGTCCGTCAGCTCCATACCGAACCGCGTGTCGGGGCGGTCGATGCCAAAGCGATCCATCGCCTCCTGCCAGGTCATGCGCGGAAACGGCGTGTGCGCGGTAATGCCCGCGAGCGGGAAGATCTCCGCGAAGAGTCCTTCGATGAGCTCGAAGATGAACTCCTCGTCGATGAACGACGCCTCGATGTCGACCTGTGTGAACTCCGGTTGCCGGTCGCTGCGCAGGTCTTCGTCGCGAAAGCATTTGACGATCTGAAAATAGCGGTCAAAGCCGGAGACCATGAGGAGTTGCTTGAAGATCTGCGGCGATTGCGGGAGCGCGTAGAACGTGCCGTGATGGACGCGGCTCGGCACGAGGTAATCGCGCGCGCCCTCGGGCGTCGATTTCGTGAGCACCGGAGTCTCGACCTCGAGAAAGCCGTGGCGGTTCATGTACTCGCGGACACCGAAGGCAACGCGATGGCGGAGCTGGAGGTTGCTCGCGAGCACCGGACGTCGCAGGTCGAGGTAGCGATACTCGAGCCGCAGCTCCTCGGCGGCGCTGGTGTCGTCCTCGATCGCGAACGGCGGCGTCTCGGAGCGATTGAGGATCTCGATCGAGTCGGCGAGCACTTCGATGTCGCCCGTCGGCAGCCTGGGATTGCGGCTGTCCGCAGCTCTCTCGAGCACGCGGCCTTCGACGCGCACGACGAACTCGGAGCGAAGCTCTTTGGCCGTGGCCACGACGTCGGCTTCGGTGGTGCGGTTCTGATCGATGACCACCTGGCAGATGCCGGTGCGATCGCGGACGTCGACGAAAATCAGCTCGCCGAAGTCGCGCTGTTTCTGCACCCATCCGAGGAGGGTCACGCGCTCGCCGGCGTGCTCGGATCGCAGCGTGCCGGCGTAGGTTCGTTTCTGTGTGCTCATGAAATCTCGATCTCGCGTTCATCGGCGCGACATGTGCGGCCTGCTCACGTCGCCTGCGGGCGGCTCAGAACGGCGTTCCGGCGAGATACTTCTCCTTGTATTCGATGTAGTGGCGCCAGGCCTGTTCGAGCTGCGCAATCTCGGCGTCAGTCAGAGTCCGCTTGACGCGCGCCGGGACGCCGACCACGAGCGTTCGCGGCGGCACGCGCATGCCCTCGGGCACGAGCGCGCCGGCGCCCACGAGCGCCTGCTCGCCCACGAGCGCGCCGTCGAGCACGCGCGAGCCCATGCCGATCAGCGCTCCTTTTCGGATCGTGCAGCCATGCACGATCACTCCATGCCCGATCGTGACTTCCTCGGCGATGATCGTGGGATGCGTCCCGCCGGTGACGTGAATCGTGCAGTTGTCCTGGACGTTCGTGCGCGAGCCGATCCGCACCTGATTGACGTCGGCGCGGATCACCGTGCCGTACCAGATCGAGCAATCGTTCCCGATCTCGAGATCGCCGATCAGCGTCGCGTTCTCGGCGACGAAGACCCGATCTCCAAGCCGCGGCTTCTTACCATCATAAGGACGCACAATCATGCCGCCGGAGATTAGCACAGCTATTTGGACCGCGGCGGCTCGGGGCCGCCCGGCTAACATTGTGCTGCCTCTTCGGCGGAGCTCGCAGCGCTGAGCCCCGCCGCCACACGGCCGCATTTCGGGCACTCCGGAGGAGTGAAGCCTTCGTTCCTGCACCCCTGCCGGGGTGCTTACCAAGACATTGAAGGGGCAATCGCGGACCGGTGGTGCGTCTCCGCGCACCACCGGCTGATATGGAGGCGACCCGCTCGGAAACCGAGCGGGGCACCAGAGAATGAGGCGCGGG
>DASQGS010000028.1:0-2802 GCA_035632455.1 Thermoanaerobaculia bacterium
ATCACCGACGCGTAGACAACAAGCACAACGTTGCGCACTCGGTCCGAAACGGAAGATGAGCCAAGTGCTATTTCGATGCCGACGCCCCATCTCCGTCGCCGTTGCCGTTTCCGGGTTTTGAATTTGACTCTCGTCAGACAACACTCGAGTTTGACTTTGACTCTTTCGCAGACAACCACGAAGAGTCACAGTCCGGCTACGGCGACGCCAACGGCTACGGCGACGACGACGATGGCCGCGACAACGCAGCGAAGTGTCGTTCTCCTTTTGACACGCGCTCCTCCTCAGACGACAATGGATAAACCTTCAGCAAGGGTTGGGAGGGCGACGCAGTGAGTGAGGTATCGCTCGTTTCGATGCCGTTCGGGCCGCACATTGCCCCGTCGATCGGCTTGAGCCTTCTCCGCGCGCAGCTCCGCTCGGCCGGGATCGACTCGGAGATCCACTATTTCTCCATCGAATTCGCGGAGCTCATCGGCGAGTCGCTCTACTACTCGATTGCAACCGACTCCGGCCACCCTTCGATCCGCGAGCTGGCAGGCGAGTGGCTCTTCCGCGATGCCCTGTTCGAGACCGAGTGCGACAGTGGCGCGTACGTCGAGGAGATTCTGCGGCAGCGCCGGGCCTGGCCTCGTCATGCCTGCAAGAAGCCGCTGACGCCGGCGGCGATCCGGCGCATCCTCAGCGTCAGGGACAAGATCGGATCGTTTCTCGACCGCTGCTGCGATCGGCTTCTCGATCGGAGCCCGCGAATCGTCGGATTCACCAGCGTCTTCCAGCAGCACGTCGCGTCGCTTGCGCTGGCCCGGCGGATCAAACGGCGCGCGCCGGACACCTTCATCGTGTTCGGCGGCGCGAACTGCGAAGGACTGATGGGCGCCGAGACGGTGCGCCAGTTCCCGTTCGTCGACGCCGCGATCTCCGGCGAAGGCGATCTTCTTTTCCCCGAGCTCGTCCGCCGCGTGCTCGGCGGAGACGCGCTCGACGGACTCTCCGGCATCCGGACGCCCGCGAGTGCCGAGCGCGAGATTCGCAGCGGATCGATCTCCAACGCGCCGATGGTGATCGACATGGACGCGCTGGCCGTGCCGTCGTACGACGACTTCTTCGAGAAATTCAATCGCAGCCGTCTCTCGCGACGGTGGGAGCCGGCCCTTTACTTCGAGTCGTCGCGCGGCTGCTGGTGGGGCGAGCGCAGCCACTGCACGTTCTGCGGCCTGAACGGGGTGACGATGAAGTACCGCAGCAAGTCCGCGGAGCGCGCGCTGGGTGAGCTCGTCGATCTGGCCAGGCGGCATCCGGGATGCGACATCCAGGTGACCGACAATATCCTCGACATGTCGTACTTCGACACCTTCGTCCCGGCGCTGGCCGGGCACAAGCTGAAGATCGACCTCTTCTACGAGACGAAGTCGAATCTGAAGAAGACGCAGATCCGCGCCTTGCGCGATGCCGGGATCACTCGGATTCAGCCGGGCATCGAGAGCTTCAGCGATCCGGTGTTGAAGCTGATGCGCAAAGGAGTCAGCGCGCTCCAGAACATCCAGCTCCTCAAGTGGTGCAAAGAGCTCGGCGTGAAGCCGTTCTGGAACTTTCTCTGGGGATTTCCGGGCGAGGAGCCGGAGGAATATCACCGGATGGCGAAGCTCATCCCGAGGCTCCGGCACCTGCAGGCGCCGATGGGCGTGGCCGGAATACGCCTCGATCGCTTCAGCCCGAGCTTCGTCGCGCGCGAGTCGCTCGGATTCGCGAACGTCCGGCCGCTCGCGCCGTACCGGCACATCTACCCGTTCCCCGACGAGGTCGTGCAGAACCTCGCGTATTACTTCGACTTCGATTACGCCGAGCCGCAGATGGTCGCCAGCTACGCGAAGCCGTTGCAGAAGGCCCTCAGCGAATGGCAGCGCGCGGGCGAGGCGGAGGATTTGCTGGCTCTCGACGACGGCAGCCATCTGTGCATCTGGGATCTCCGCAAGCGCGCGGCCGAGCCGCTCACGACGCTGCGAGGACTGGATCGATTCCTTTACCGGCGTTGCGATGCCGCCACCGGCGTGCAGGCTTTGGCATCGGCGGCGTGCGACGGCGGATTCGACGACGCGACCGAATCGCTCGTCGTCCGGCGCCTCTCGTCGCTCGAGCAGCGCGGGCTGATGGTCGAGGATGGCGGCCGCTACCTGGCGCTGGCGATCATTGTGGGGGAATATCAGCCATGCGCCGCGGTGCTCGGGCGTCTCCGGACGATGGCCCGTCTCCTGGGGCGCAGAACGGCGGGCGGTGTGGTCGTGCCGCTGGCCGCAGAGGGAGCGGCGAGACGTAAGAGCATACCGGTGGCGGGCACGCGCACCGTGCCGCGCCGCATGGCGGTCCCGAGTTTCTTTGTGAACGATGGAAGAGAGCTGGTCATTCAATTCTGAATGTACCGAGAAGAGAAGGAGGAGGATATGGCTACAAAGAAGAAGGCGGGAAGCAAAAAGGCTGCGAAGAAGGCTCCGGCCAAGAAGAAAGCTCCGGCGAAGAAGAAGGCTCCGGCGAAGAGGAAGAAGACCGTCGGCTGTCTGGGGTGAGCAGCCTTGACGTTCCGTTGAAAAGACGAACGTCAAAGACCGGCGACGGCGACGGCGACGCCAACGGCGACGGAAACGGGAACGCGGGCTGGGTGAATCCGGTGACGGGAAAGCCGCCCTTGTTCGGCGACTCTCGCTGGCCGTGTCCCCGTTCACTGCTGCTGAGGCTTCCGTCGCCGTCGCCGGATTTGACTCTGGTTCGTCGTCACTGGAATGCAAAGTCAAAGGACGGCGACGG
>DASQGS010000029.1:0-5682 GCA_035632455.1 Thermoanaerobaculia bacterium
CGCCAACGGAAACGACAGCAAAGGCACTTTCGCCGTTGGCCCTGCCATTGCGGCATCGGCGTAGCGAGGCTCGTCAGGTCTGTTGTTGCCGTGCCTCGGCCGACAACTGGCGCCAGTTGAGCCCTTCGCGAACGAAGAGGAGCAGGCCGGTCACAATCACAGGCAGCGTGCCGACGACATGAAAAAGCAAGGCGACGGCCACCGAGCTGTCGATGTCGAAATGGTAGAAAGTCGTGAGCACGATCTGACACGCCTTGTGAAAGCCGCCGACACCACCGGGAGTGGGAACAGCGAGACCGACCGTGGTGACGCCGTTGACGAAGAAGCTGGAGTCGAACGGCAGCGGGCGATTGAGAGCGAGCACGGTGAAGTAGAACTGTGAGGTCAGGCAGAGCCAGATGCCGGCCGTGCATAGCATGACCCGGAGCAACGCGCCCGGGTGATTCGCGAGGTCGAGCGTATTCGCGAAGGAGTCGAAGAACTGCATCCAAGATTCACGAAATCTCTTCGGGATGAGATGGTCGCCAAGCCACGAATGAGCCCGGCGTACGGATTCCCGAAAGAAGAACAGGCCGGCGACGAAGCCCGCGAGGAATCCGAGGATCAGAACCGAGACGATCGTGCCGCTGCGGATCGCGAAGAACCACCGGTTGATCGTCGGGTCGTGGGAGTACTGATCCCAGCGCCGCACGGCGAAGATCAGGAAGACGATCAGGATCGAAGCGAGGTCGAGAATGCGCTCGGTGAGTACTGTGCCGAGCGCTGTCGCGAAACGAACCTTCGTGCGGCGCGCCAGCAGAGCGGGCCGGGCCACGTCACCGGCCCGGATCGGCAGAATGGTCGACAGCATGTACCCGGCCGCGTTCGCGAAGTACGTCGGGTAGAAGGGCGGCGGTTCGATCGGATCGATGATGAGCCGCCAACGGATGGTTCTGAACGCGAGCGTGAGCCAATTGATGAAGAGCGCGATGGCCAGCCAGGCTAAGTTGGTCGTCCCGAGGATCCGGCCGACTTCGTGAAGGTTGCTTTTCCACAAAAATAGCCCCAGGAAGAAGATCGTGAGAATGGCGATGGAGGTGTAACGAAGGAAAGTTCGCAAGCGGCGCAGGTTGTACCACTGTTGGAAGGGATTAGCGATTCGGAGAATGTGCGTCGCCGACGCTCGCAGCGGCATCACCGCCCAACCGAGAACCTCGATGTTTCGAATCGAGGCGATCAAGGCGCTGGTTGAATTCTTCGAACATCGCGACTATCTCGCTTCGCAACCTGCCGAGCTCCTCGTTCAGGAGACGCTTGAAATCCGGAAGAAAGACGTCGCGATGGAAGCGGATCAGCGTCTCGAACAGTTCGTCAGGGGACGGCAGATCGTCAGGCATCGGCAGATCGTCAGGCATCGACAGATCCTACAACACACGCGAATCGGCGTAGACTCGCCGCTCATGAGCGTCGATCCCGGCCTTCCTCCCCAGCGCAACTGGTGGTCTCGCAACTGGAAATGGCTCGTGCCGGCCGGCTGCCTCGGCGCGCTTCTGCTGCTGGTCATCTTCATCACGGTCATTGGCGCCATCGTCTTCGGCGCGATGAAGTCGAGCGATCCCTACGGCGCTGCGCTGAAGCGCGCTCAGGCCGATCCGCGAGTCATCGCGGCCCTCGGTACGCCGATTCGCCCGTCCCTGGTTGTGAGCGGGAACGTGCACGTCGACAACGCCCGCGGGGATGCCGACATCGAGTTCACAATCAGCGGCCCCAAGGGCAGCGGACGCGTCCACGTCATCGGCACGAAGGACTCGGGGCGCTGGACGTACTCGACGATGACCGTGACTCCGGAGGACGGCGGAGGAGTGATCGATCTGTTGAGCTCTCCTTGACTCTCATCAGCTCATGCAGAACCTCACCATCTACACAAACCGCGTCTTCTATCGGCATGACACCGGCGCCGGACATCCGGAGACCGCGCGGCGGCTCGATGCGGCGCTCGCGGGAGTGGCTCGGGCAGGCCTGGCAGATCAGATCCTGCGTGACGCCGACCTTCACCCCTGCACGGCGCGGATCATCGCCAAGGTGCACGCTTCCGACTATGAGCTCGAGCTGGAGGAAGCCTGCCGCTCCGGCATGATGCTGTTCCACTCGATCGACAACCCGATCTCGAGCGCCTCGTATGCGGCGGCTCGCGCCGCTGTCGCGACTTCGCTCATTGCGGCCGAGGACGTCTGGCAGCGCGGCGAATCGAAGCGCGCCTTCGTCGTGGCCCGGCCGCCGGGTCATCACGCCGAGCGGCTCGAAGCGATGGGATTCTGCTTCTTCAACACCATCGCCTGTGTGGCCGAGGCTCTCCTCGAGATCGAAGGAATGGACCGCGTCTTCATCTTCGACTTCGACGTCCACCACGGAAACGGCACGCAGCACCTTTTCGAATCGCGCGACGACGTCTACTACGCGTCGATGCATCGATTTCCCTTCTATCCGGGAACCGGCGCCGCGAACGAGGTGGGCGTCGGGAAAGGGCGTGGATTCACGAAAAACATCCCGCTCGAGGCCGGCGCCGGCGACGCCCGCCATCTCCGCGCGGTCGAAGATGAGATCGTCCGCATCATCGACGACTACAAACCGAACGCCATCCTTCTCTCCTCCGGTTTCGATGGCCATCGTCGCGATCCGTTGGGCGGCATGCGAGTGAGCGAGCAGGCATACGGCGAGATCACGAAGCGCATCGTCGAGTGCGCCGGCCGCCACTGCGGCGGACGAATCCTCTCGCTCCTCGAAGGCGGATACGACATGGAAGGGCTCGCCGCCAGCGTCGCCGAGCACGTCACGGCGTTGGCGTCGTAGCGACGACAGCTATGCGCCACCAATGAGCGCCTGCGAGCCATGAAGTCCCTCGATCTCCCGTCGCATTGGCGCGACCTTGCATTAGTCATCATCGAGGCCGATCTCGCGGCCGCGGAGGAAACCCACTTCAGCGCCGGCGAGATCGACATCGCGCGCGGGTTTCCTTTGCCGAGAAGGCGCGACGAATGGATGATCAGCCGCATCGCCGTCAAGGAGCTGGCTGTGGCGCGCGGACTCGTTTCCACGCCGCGGAGCTGTTCCGTGGAGACCGAGAGCAGCGGCCGGCCGCGGCTGATTGTGGCCGGCGACGCAATTCTGTCCCCTGTGTCGCTCTCGCACACGACGCGGTCGCGACCTCGAGGTGTCGTGGAATCGGGCACCAGCGTCGGCGCTGCGGCGATCGATGAGAGCGCGATCGGCATCGACGTCCAGTTCATCCGCCCGCTCGATGAGCGCGGCCTCCATCTCTTTCTGAGCGACGAGGAAGTGTCCGCTTTGCAGAGATGCACCACGCCGCTCAGGGCGCTGCACCTCTGGTGCGCCAAGGAGGCGGCCTGGAAGCGCCTCGGAGGGACGATCACGACTCTCAAGCGCGTCGCGCTGACACTCGAGGCGATGGATGCGAGCTCCGCGCGCTTCCGCGGGACCGACGGCGCAATCGTCGAGACCGCATGCGTCACCAATGAGTTGATCGTAGCGCTGGCAACCGGGGAATGACGCGTTAGGCTCCGCGACTCCGCGTCTCCGCGTCTCCGCGTGAGAAAGACATTCACCGCAGAGACACCGAGCACACGGAGATGATCACGTCTCGCGGATACTCGTCGCCGACCAGGAAATTGCCCGCGACTTGCAGGCCGGGATGCCGGCGATCCCGTGCCACAATGTCGGTTCATGCACGAGTTCGCGATGGCGGTGCGCGATGAGCTTTGGGCTCGTGGCGATGCGCGGTCGCCGTCTGACGTTAGAGTCGGGTCAGGCATTGCCCGCGATGACGGCCGGACGATCGTGGCCTCCGACCGGATCGGCGATCGTGCGCTCCGCGACGAGCTGAGCGGTCATTGCGAAACGCAGATGTCGGCGCTCGTTCCAACGATTCGCGCCGCAGACGATGCTAGCGTTCGCGCCGTCGTGCGGGCTCGCTGGGTTCGGGCGGGCGATCGCGAGGCGTCCGATGCGAGCGCCAGCCTTTCGATCACGATTCCGTACGCGGCACGCAGCCTCTCGATCGTCACGGACGCCGCGAACGCCGTTGGCGATCTGAAGAGGCTTCGCGAGCTGGCGCGAACGGAGCCGGAAGGTCAGGCCGTCGACTATCGCAGCTTGCCAATCCTCTGGCTTGACGGCTCGGGAGCCGTGCTGCTTCATGAAGCTGCCGGTCATGCCGCGGAGCACGATCATCCGCCGGTGAGCTGGCCGCACTGGCTCAGCGTCCTCGACGAGCCTGGCGAATTCATCGACGACACAGGGGCGGCGGCGACATCCGCCGATCTCCTCGCGGGAGTCGCGCCGAGCGCGCGGCGCCGCGAGACCTTCCGCGACGTGGCTCTGCGCCGCATGTCCAACCTGATCGCGGCGCACGACGATGCGCCGTGCGAGGTTCCTTCCAATCGGATCGAAGTCCATCTCCTCGTCGGCGGTTCCTACGAGCCGCTCGACGAGATGGTCTCGCTGTTCGTGATCGTGGCCGACCTCGTCGCCCGCGACCGTTCACGGCGCTTGCCGCCGTTTGTGATTCGCGAGACTCGAGCCGCAATCGCCGCGGCGCTGACCGGCGCTGGCGGATCTCCGGTGCGCTATCCCGGTGTCGCCTGCTCGCGCGAGGGACAGGACCTGGTGGTCGGTTCGTCCGCGCCCAATCTCCTGACGGCAGGCTTCGCACGGTGAAGCGGGCGGAGACGTATCGCAAGGTGGGGCGGGTCGTTCGCCTCGAGCGGGGCGAAGAGGCGACGCGCCTGATTCGCATCGAGGAAGCGGGCCAGGCGACGCTCCGCGGCAGTCAGTTTTTCGCCGAGTCGATCGATGAGCCCGTCGAAATCGCAAAGATCGATTCCAGCCGCGTGGAGCTCGTCGCCTCGGAGATCGAGTCGATGATCGAAGCGCCGCTCGCCGTGGAGAGGCTCCTCGTGAGCGAAGGCATCGCCGCGCACGAGAATCGTTCCGCTCAGGGCTCGGTGGCGTGGGAGGAACGGAGCGAGCGCATTCATCTGGCAATCGTGAATCGTCGCTGCCGCGTCCGCGCACTCGTCGACCTCGGAGACTTTGTTTCAGCGAGCCGTGAGATCGCCGAGGTCGCGACCGCGCTTCGAGCGCTCGAGCTCGAAGGAAGGATCAGCAGCGAGGAATCGCTTCGGCTTCATCCACGCGTGACGGCAGCGCTCCTCGCGGCGCTGGTCGAGAATGTCAAAGAGCATTCGACGCGGCAGGGTGTGTCAATCCGTCAAGGCTCTCATCCAGCCATCCGCCGCGACGGAAAGGGCGCATTGATCGAAGAAACCACGCTGATCGACGAGACCGGCGTTCGCCTGGAAACGTGGCCGAACTGGTACCGCCCGAGCTACCGCGTCCGTCCTGTCCGCATGCCCTTTCATGTGCGGCTGACGGGCTCCTCGGAGCCGCAGAGGCCCGCGATCGAGGCCCTCGCGCTTCTCGCTCCAATCGAGATCGACGGCGGGTTGGTCAAGCTCGCGCTCCTGGCGAGCGAGAGTGGAGTGCCTTTCACGTTGTCCGTCGAACACTCCACCAGCGACCTCATGCGAAGGCTGCGACCCGCCGGCGACACAGCTACGTGGTACCCGTACGCTGCGGGGGCCTGGGGCGCGGCGGCGGTGATCGCGAGTGCCATGAGCAGGGGTT
>DASQGS010000030.1:0-7756 GCA_035632455.1 Thermoanaerobaculia bacterium
ATCCTCGCCGAACGGCAGCACGTACGTCGTCAACTGCGGCTTGACGGGGTAGATCTCCCAGGCGTCCCCCTGGTTGCCTGCGCCGCGCGCCTCCATCCAAACTGCACGCGTCACGGTCACCGGGCCGCCTGCAACGTAGATGTGGTCGCCTCCGTCGTAGCAGCGGTTCCCCGGGTTTGTCTGCCCCGCACAGGTACTGGCGGCGTTGCGGATGTTGGGGACATTGGAAGACTCGAAAGTCTTGATGGAGCCGGGCGTCGCCAGAACATAGATTTCGTCAGCCGTCGCCGCCGGATTGTTCGGATCGAAGTTGTAGCCGTTTTCCCAATGGTCGTAATAGATGGTTGTGTTCGCCGACCATGCGACCACCGAGATCACCGAGTGCATTCCCGTGGCCCCGGCATTCACGTCGAGGTCATTGAAGATGAAGTACATGTTCTGCTCGTCACCGGGCAGGATGTACTCCGAGTACCCCGCGGCGGCCTGGCCGAATGCAGCGTTGGCGGCAACAAAAAGCAGGCATGCGATGAGGATGCTCTGGAACGTCCCGAACAGCCTGTCTCTTCTCATTCTCGTTCTTCCTCTGCACTGAGCTCCGGGGCACTTCGCTGAGCGACACTCGGAGCCTTGGGTCATGGGACACGACCCCCTCACAGCTCTCGCGAAGAATCATCGGGACGGCATGCGGCGGCTATGTGAGGAACCGCTGCTGACGCGGCGGAGTGCCAACGTTCACACACGCAGGCTTGGCCGCTTGGTGGCGGGCTTTAGGCGAGCCCCAATTGGATGAATGTACCCTGAGTGATAATAACAGAAGGTTACGAGATGGCTGGTCCGTTGTGGGTTACGGACTACAGCCGCGGAGTCCGGGCCCTGCGGACGCGGTGTTGGAGGTCGAGATGCGCTCGTTGCCGGAGCTTTCGATGGGGGCCATGGATTTCAACGGCAACGTCACGGGGTGAGCGGCGCGGGCGCTTGCGCCGCTGCTTCGCTCACGATGCGAATGTCTCCGCGTCCCAGCAGTTGGCCTTCACCCGTCCAGACCTCCGCTCGATAGCTCACAGGCGCGAATCCCTTCTTGCCGCCGGGAAGACAGTCCCAGACTCGGAAGCCTCTCGGGGTCGCGTTCAGATTGGGCGTCCTCGATTCCCGCAACACTTTGCCGTCCCGATCCAGAAACCGGATCTGGATTCGCGCCGGTATGGCCTCGGGCGAGAAGATCGTTGCAACCGCGCAGAGCCTGCCCGTACGAAGCTGTTCGATCGGGATCGTGCCCCTGAAATCGCCCGGCGTCTTGAGCGTGTGCCGGTCCACGGCGCCGGCGTACGTGAGACGAGTCATGCGCAGAGGTACAGGCGGCAGCACAGGCCGAATCAGCCTCACGACGGCGAGGGCCGCGACGAGTCCGACGGCCAACAGCACGAGGCGCCAGCGCAGACGAAGGTCCGTCCACGTGTGAGCGAGCGCCCCCGCGGCGATGAACGCCACTCCCGCGGCGAGATACGCGGCGTAGTCGACGCGGACGCGGAGCAGAAGCGGGAGAAAGAACTGCAGTGCCGAGAAGCTCACGAAGGCGAAGAACGCGAGCGCGAACGGCTTGCTCTCCCGAAGAAAGCGATCGAAGAGAAGGTCAAAGCACGAAAGGACCGCCAGCCCGGCGAGCAGCAGGAGATAAAGGAAGTTCCATGACGGGAACGTCGCCGAGTAGAAGTAGAACGGAATCAGGAAGAACAGCGTCTCCTGGTACATCACGCGCGTCAGATAGGAGACCACGCCTTGCGCGAAGCGCATGGCTCGCGAGCTCTCGGGCGCGGCGAAGCGTGCGAAGAAGAGCGTGGAGCCCCATGTCAATGCGATGAACAGCACCACCCAGCGCAGGAAGCCGTAGCGGTTGTGAGCCAGAACGAGAACGCCGATGCCGGTGATCAGCGCCCAGGCGGAATGAAGCGCCCAGAAGAGGCGCGCGTACTTGTCGCGCAGACGCCGCCCGAGCTCGGCGGTGCGCTCGCGGTGCGCCTGCGACCATTCGCGAAGCCGGTTCGGTACGAGATTCATGGCCCCGGCATTCTAGACGACTCAGTAATCCAGCACTTCCCTCACCGCCGCGAGCAACTTCGCTTTGTTTGGCAGCGCGTACTCTTCCAGCGGCGGGGAGTAGGGCGCCGGCACGTCGAGCGCGGCGACGCGTTTGATTGGGGCGTCGAGATATTCAAACGCCTTGTCGGCGATGCGGGCGGCGAGCTCGGCGCCGGCGCCGCCGGTGAGCGGGGCTTCGTGGAGGATGATCACACGGCTGGTCCTGGCCACCGATTCGAGGATCGCTTCTTCGTCGAAGGGGATGATCGAGCGCAAGTCGATGATCTCGGCACTGACTCCGTCCCGCTCCAGATCGAGGGCCGCTTCCTCTGCCACGTAGATCATTGCCCCCCACGTCACGATCGTGAGGTCCTTCCCATGGCGCCTGATATTCGCTTTGCCGATCGGGGTGATGTAGTCCTCGGCGGGGAGGTTCTCTTTGATGCGGCGATAGAGGTACTTGTGCTCGATGAAGATCACCGGATCGTCGTCACGGATCGCCGCTTTCAGCAGCCCCTTCGCGTCGTACGCGGTTCCGGGCGCTACGATCTTGATGCCTGGGCGGTTCATGAACATGGCCTCGGGATTGAGCGAGTGAAACGGTCCGCCGTGAACGCCGCCGCCGGCGGGGCCGCGGACGACGATGGGGCATGGGCTGCCGACCCGGTAGCGCGAGGTTGCGGCGAAGTTGACGAGCATGTCGTAGGCGCAGGCGATGAAGTCGATGAACTGCATCTCGGCGATGGCGCGCATGCCCATCAGCGCGGCGCCGGCGGCGGCGCCGGTGATGGCGATCTCTGAGATCGGCGTGTCGATCACGCGCCCGGGTCCGAAACGCTCGAGCAGGCCGGCGCTGGTCTTGAACGCGCCGCCGTAGAGCCCGACGTCCTCGCCGATGAGAAACACACGCTCATCGCGCTCCATCTCCTCCCACATGGCCTGGCGAATGGCCTCCAAGTACGTGGTCTCGCCGCCGGGGCGGGGGGGCGTCATGACGTGCTCCGTGAGTTTTTGGGAGTGCTCGGATGGATTCCGGTTAGCCAGGGGAATGCAGAACGCAGAACGCAGAATGCAGAATTGAGAAAGGCGTCTGCTGCGCGAGCTGCTGCGGTGGAATTGAGAAGCTGGAAGTAGAAACAGAACTGAGAACGAATGCCGCGTCCACGCGCGATCCTCTCAATTCTCTCTTCTACTTCAACTTCTTCATTCCGTCTGATCCGACGCACGCTGCTGTCGCTTTTCTCAATTCTGCATTCTGCGTTCTGCGTTCTGCGTTCTCCGGGCTGACCGGAATCGTGTTCTGGTAAAGGCGGAAAGCGCGACGCGCGACACGACCGGTTACTCATCCCAATATCCATCCCCAGCAAACACTCCCAGTGCCGCTTCCTCACCGCGCGGCATGGGGCTGCGCTCGGCTTCTTCGACTGCCGCATCGAGATCGAGCTTGATGACCTGCTGAATGGCCTGAAACTCGTGGGCCGCCGCGAGGCCTCGCTCGATCAGGTCGCGCTCGAAGCGCTCGATCGGGTCGCGCGCCTTCCATTCGTCGATGAGGGCTTGGGGCACGTAGGCCTGGTTGTCGTGCTCGGCGTGGCCCTTCATGCGAAACGTCTTTGCCTCGAGGAGCGTCACTCCGCCGCCGGCGCGGGCGCGCTCGACCGCGCGGCGCGTGGCGTCGTACACCGCGAGCACATCGTTGCCGTCGACGGTCTCGCCCTGGCAGCCGAATGCCCACGCCTTGTCCGCGAGCGTCAGCGCCGCGGACTGTGTCGCGGTCGGCGTCGAGTAGGCGTAGCCGTTGTTCTCGACGATCACCACCAGCGGCAGCTTTTGCACGGTGGCGAAGTTCATCCCTTCCCAGAATGCGCCGGTCGATGAGCCGCCGTCGCCGATGAACGCGAGGCCGACGAGGTTTCGCTTCTGCATGCGCCCGGCGAGGGTGATGCCGGCCATCACCGGGATCATGTCGCCGAGCATGGAGATCTGGCCGATGAAGCCGTCGCGGGCAGGATGGCCGAAGTGGATGTTGAGCTCGCGGCCGCGCGTGGGGCCGTCGCCCTTGGCCATGTACTGCCGCAGGATGTCGACCGGCTTGGCGCCGGCCACGAGGATCGATCCGAGGTTGCGGATCAGCGGCTGGACGACATCGCCGAGATCGTAGTCGAGGGCGTAGGCGGCGGCGACGGATTCGCCTTCCTGTCCGAGCGAGCGGTAGAGCCCGCCGATGACCTTGGATTGCCGGAAGAGCGCGACCAGGCGTTCTTCGAGCGAGCGTGTGAGTCGCAGGTAGTAAGCGATGTCGAGGAGATCATCGCGGGAGAGCCCGTAGGTTTGGCTGTCGGTGTCGTCGGTCGGCTGGGTCACGAGTGTTCCCGCTTTTATCCGAATCGGATGGGTGATGCAAGGA
This sequence comes from Thermoanaerobaculia bacterium, assembly GCA_035632455.1. Taxonomy (GTDB): domain Bacteria; phylum Acidobacteriota; class Thermoanaerobaculia; order Gp7-AA8; family Gp7-AA8; genus DASQGS01. The sequence continues at coordinate 4,484 of DASQGS010000030.1, forward strand.
TGGTTGCGACCGGTGCCATCGGCTTAGGGGTCACCAATCCGGAGATGTCGCGGATTGACGCAGATGGCGCTCTTGCGAATCTGCGTCGATGCAGCTCGCGGAGATTCTGGTTAGCCGAGGGAAGGCAGAACGCAGAACGCAGAATGCAGAGTCTAGAAAAGCGCCGGTAGCGCCGGTGGCTTCTGTTGAATTGAGAAGCTGGAAGTAGAAATGGAATTGAGAATGTGTGACGCGTGCAGGTTCGTGCTCGCCTTTCTCAATTCTCATTTCTATTTCAACTTCTTCATTCCGTCCGATCCGACGCACGCCGCTGTCGCCTTTCTCAATTCTGCATTCTGCGTTCTGCGTTCTGCATTCCCTGGGCTGACCGGAATCGGGTTCCGAGGAAGGCCGTCCGCGCGATGCCGAAGGCGCGATGCGATGTTCTACAGCGGGCCTGAAGCCACGGGCCCTCGCGGGAGGGCGGTAGTGCGTCGGCTCCACGGATGAAGGTCTCCGTCGACGCACCCGCGGAGCTCGGCACCTTGGCGTCCTCTCCCATTCGCGCTACAGTCCACCTCCGCTTGCACAGACAGGAGTGTCTGTGCCACAGCGGCACGGACAGGATTGGTTGTGCCACACCAGCACATACAGGATTGTTTGTGCCGCACCGAGGAGGAACGATTCTCATGAGTATTCGCCGTTCTGTGCTGGCTGCCATTCTGCTCGCGATCGTCGCTGCTCCGCTGCTGGCTGTCGATGTCCACGACACGAGGCTGCTGGCCGATCCCGCCGTGAGCGCGGATCGCATCGCGTTCGCCTACGCCAACGATCTCTGGGTTGCGAATCGCGATGGCTCCGGAGTGAGGCGTTTGACTTCGCATCCCGGGATCGAGTCGGGTCCGCGGTTCTCGCCGGACGGCAAGTGGATCGCGTTTACCGGGCGATACGAAGGGAATGCCGATGTCTACGTCGTCCCGGCCGAGGGCGGCGTCCCGCGGCGTCTCACCTGGCATCCGGGAACGGACACGGCGCTTGGTTTCACGCCGGACGGCTCGGCGGTCCTCTTCAGCTCGCCGCGCGAGGTCTACACCGGCCGCTACCTCCAGCTTTACACAGTGCCGGTCGGCGGCGGAGCAGCGACCAAGCTGCCGATTCCGCACGCCGCGAAGGCCGTCTACTCGTCCGACGGCAAGAAGATCGTCTACGTGCCGCTCGGCGATGCGTTCAATCAATGGAAACACTATCGCGGCGGGCAGTACTCGCATCTCGTCATCTTCGATACCGCAACATACGCGACCGAAGACGTGCCCCAGCCGCCGGGCCGCTGCAACGACACCGATCCCATGTGGCTCGACGGCAAGGTCTACTTTCGCTCCGACCGCGACGGTGAGTTCAACCTCTATAGTTTCGATCCGGGCACGAAGGCCGTTACGCGCCTCACGAGATACAGCGACTTCCCGATCCTCAACGCCACCGCCGGCGGCGGCGCGGTGATTTTCGAGCAGGCTGGTTACCTCCATCTGTTCGATCCGCGCGACGGCAGCGACAAGCGCCTGAAGATCGGCGTCGCCGCCGATCTCGTCGAGACCTTGCCGCGATTTGTCAAAGGAGTGAAGTACATCCAGAACGCTGCCATCTCGCCGTCGGGCGCCCGCGCCGCTTTCGAGTTTCGCGGCGAGATCGTCACCGTGCCCCGGGAAAAAGGCGACGACCGCAACATCACGAACACGCCGGCCGCCAACGATCGCTCGCCTGCGTGGTCGCCCGACGGCAAGTCCATCGCCTACTTCTCCGACAGGAGCGGAGAGTACGAGCTCTATATCGCCCAGCAGGACGGGCGTGGAGCCCCGCGGGAGATCAAGATCGACGGCGCGGGCTTCTACCTCGACACGAAATGGTCGCCGGACGGAAAGAAGATCAGCTTCGCCGACAACTCCCGCGCGATCTATGTTGCCGACGTAGCCAGTGGGGAAGTCGCGAAGGTCTCGAGCGACGTCGTCTACGGTCCGGTCCTCGTGCTCAATCAATCGTGGTCGCCCGACTCGCAGTGGCTCGCTTACACGCGAAATACGCCGACGTACATGAATCGGATCTGGCTCTACTCGCTGGGCGAGAAGAAGTCGTATCCGGTCACCGACGGCTACACGGACTCGGTCAACCCTGTGTTCGACCCGAACGGCAAGTACCTCTATTTCTTTGCATCGACTGACGCCGGGCCGGTCGAGGATTGGTTCTCGCAGTCGAATGCCGACATGCGGGCGACGCGATCGATCTACCTCGCGGTGCTCGCGAAAGGCGTCGTCTCTCCGCTGGCGAAGGAGAGCGATGAAGAGGGCGCGAAGAAGAGCGACGATGCAGTGAAGGATGAAAAGAAGGACGAGAAGAGCCCCGATAAGAACGCCGATAAGAACGACAAGAAGGACGAGAAGCCCAAGCAGACGGTCAAGGTCGTCGTCGATTTCGACGGCATCACGCAGCGGATTGTCGCGCTGCCTCCGAAGGCAGCCGGCTACACCGACCTCGCGATCGGCAAGAGCGGGCAGCTCTTCTATCGAAAGAGCAGCGGCTTCAACCGCTTCGGTCCTGATGAATCGAGCCTCCAGCGTTTCGATCTGGAGAAAAGGAAAGAGGAGACGCTGCTCGAGAGGGCGGATGACTTCTCAATCTCCGCGGACGGCAAGCGGATGCTGATCAACGTGAAGGATTCGTGGTCGATCGTCGACATCGGCGAGAAGCTCGACCTCAGCAAGCACCACCTGGCGGTGGACAGGATTCACGTGAAGATCGATCCGCCCGCCGAGTGGCGGCAGATCTTTGCAGAGGCCTGGCGAATCAATCGCGATTACTTCTACGACCCGAACATGCACGGCGCGAATTGGAAGGCATTGCGCGAGAAGTACTCGGTCTTCCTCGGCGATCTGGCGGTTCGGCAGGATCTCAACCGGGTCATGCAGTGGATGTGCAGCGAGCTCTCGGTGGGTCACCATCGTCTGTCCGGCGGCGATTCGCTGGCCGAGGTCGAGGCCATCCCGGGTGGTCTCCTCGGCGCGGATTACAAGATCGAGAACGGCCGCTACCGTTTCGCCAAGGTCTACGGAGGATTGAACTGGAATCCGGAGTTACGGTCGCCGCTGACCGAGCCGGGCGTGGACGTGAAGGCGGGCGAGTACCTGCTGGCGATCAACGGGCAGGATCTGACGGGCACGGACGATGTGCAGCGGCTGCTCGAAAACACGTCGGGCAAGCCGACTATCCTGAAGATCGCGAGCGACGCGGCGGGCGCCGGCGCGC
>DASQGS010000031.1:0-4369 GCA_035632455.1 Thermoanaerobaculia bacterium
GCATGCTTCCGCTCGGTGATGTCGTAGACGAAGCCTTCGAAGTAGACCGATCCCTGCGGCGTGCGGTTGGCGTGAGCGTTGAGCTGGACCCAGATCAGCGAACCGTCCTTCCGCCGCCACGGTACCTCGTGGTCCGCGCCGGTGCCGCCGGAGACGAAATCGTGGATCAAGGCCTGACGATCGGTGGTGTGGTAGTAGATGTCGTATGTGAGGTTCCGCTGGAGGAGATCCTCGGGCGAATCGTACCCGAGCATTTGGGCCAGGGCGTTGTTGACCGTGATCAGTTGCCCGTCGAGCGTCGATTGGTAGATGCCCGTCGATGCGTAGTCGAAGATATTGCGATACTTCTCCTCGGACTGCTGGAGCGCCTGCTCCGCGCGGCGGCGCTCGGTGATGTCGTGGATGATCGAGTAGAGGAGTTGCCGTCCCTGAACGTCGATCGGGCCCGAGTGGACTTCGACGTCGCGAATCTCGCCGTTCGCACGCCTGTGTTGGAAGACGAAATACGCCTCCGTTTGCGAGGCTCGTTTCAATTCCCCTCTGAGTTTCTCGGGGCCGAGGACGTTGATGTCCCAGATCTGCTTGGTCCGCAGGTCGGCGATGGTGTAGCCATAGAAATCGGCGGCGGACATGTTGGCGTCGACGATGGCGCCGGTCGCCGGATCGATCAGAAGCTGCACGGCCCGGTTGTTCTCGAACATCTGCCGGTAGCGCTTCTCGCTCTCGCGGATCGCATCTTCTTTCCGCTTGTGCTCGATGGCCGAGGCGACGTGCTGGGAGACGAAGACCAGGATCTCCTTGTCGCGATCGGTGTAGCGGATGCTCTCGTCGTAGGTCTGGACACCGAGCACGCCCCAGGTGCGCTCACCGGTGCGGAGCGGAACGCCGAGCCAGTCCACCGACGGCGCGCCGACGGACTCGACTTCGCCGCGGGCCTCCAACTCCTCGAAGTCCTTCGGCCTGGCCAGGAGCGGTTGCCCGGTCCGAAGGACGTACGCACTCAGGCCGCGCCCGGGATTGAGGCCCTCGGGTGCTTTGTCGCACTCGTCGACAAAGTAGGGAAAGGTGAGGATGTCGCGTTCGCTGTTCCACTCGGCGATATAGAAGTTGCGGGCATCCATGAGCTCGCCGACGATCTGGTGAACGGCGGCGTAGAACTCGTCGAGATCCTTGGAGTCGCGGCTTAACTGGGCGATGCGAAAAAGGGCGGACTGCAGGATCTCCGCCTTTCGCGCCTCCGTGATGTCGCGAAAATACCAGGCTCTGCCGGTGATCTTCCCGTTGTCGACGACGACGGGGACCGACGAGCGCGAGAGGACGCGACCGTCCTTGAGCGCGAGCAGGTCGCCGTTCCGGATCTCCTCCGGGTGGGCATAAAGGAATTCCACCAGCGCCAGGAATCCGGCCTTGTCGATCACGGCGTCGGCGGCGTAATGGAGGATCACTTCGTCCACGCCTGTGGCCGCGAGGGTGACGGGGATACCCCAGATCTCGAGGAAGCGCTGGTTGTAAGAAAGGATTCTGCCGCGCTGGTCGACGACCAGGATGCCGTCCAGCGTCGCTTCCTGCTGAGCCCTCAGAATGGCGATCGTGGTTCGCTGCGACCGCTGAGATGCGCGCTGGCCGCGCATGAGGCGGATGAGCGAGGCCTTCGACCTCTCAAATCGCCCGGAAGGAGCCGGGCCTGAGCTGGGCTGATACGAGGGGACGGTCATGCGCGTGAAAATAGCGATTGCCCGGAAAGCCCTCATATTGTAGGCGAATTCGCTGCCGAGGCGAGTGTTGCTCTAATCACAGGTCACTGCGTTTCTGCCTACGCAGCCCGGATTTAAGATGGCGTTCGCCCGTCATTTCGATCGATCAACTTCAACTGCGAAGCAAGAAACCCTCTCCCGGCGGGAGAGGGCTTTTTCGTTGGCTCGATCAACTGACAGTCAAAATGTTCAAACCCCAGCGGCCCAGCACGGCTGGCCCCTACGATTTGCCGAAAATGTCCCGCTTACTCGTCGAATCGCCTGAACGACTTGAAGAGCTGCCACTGCTGGAAGTTGTTGATGGCGAGGAATCCCATGAACAGCGTCATAAAATAGAGGTGAGCGAGGATTCCGAGGATCGCTACGAGCACGGCGACGACGATCGAGACCCAGACCGCGATCACGAACGCCGTCCGGTCCGAGGTGAGAATGTGCAGGAAGCTGCGGAGAGCCTGGCCGCCGTCGAGAGGAACGACCGGCAGGAGGTTGAAGATCCCCCACCACTTGTTCGCTGCTGCGAGAAACGGGACCAGCACCGCGAGCATCGGGTCGCGGCCGATCCCCGGGAGCCAGGATGGAACCTGGTACATCGTCCAGGCGAGGGCAAAGCTCGAGAGTGGACCGGCGAGGCTGATCAACAGGTCGTGCCACGGCTTGGCCTTGCGGCGGTTGATGGTCACGCCGCCGAATCCGCGAAGACGGATTTCGCTCGATCCGTAGCCGAAAAGCCCGATCGTTCCCGCGTGCGCCAGCTCGTGGATCAGGACGCTGATCAGAAGCACGGGAATCCAGAGAAGAGCCCGCGGCAAACCGTCGTCGAGGCTCGTCACGACGAAGAAGGCGAGCAGCAATAGAAAGCTCGGCTCAACCTCGATCGTCGTTCCACGAATCGAGCCAAGGCTCAGCGTTCCGTCGGCCATGGCTCATGATATCGCGAAGTGCCGGCGGCCCAGACCGCATTCATCCGAGGTGTCGAAAGGCGGCGATTGAGGTAATGTCTGGCTGACGTTCGCCATCCGCCGCCGTTCGACGTCCCGTCATCGGGACGAGACGAGGAGAAACAGAGACCATGCGCTTCGAGACTACCGCTGTCCAGGTTGCCGGCGAACCTGACGAGACCACGGGCGCGATCGCGCCGCCGATTCACCTGTCGACGACGTTCGAGCGCGACGAGCATGGCGAAACGCCCCGCGGATACAGCTACATCCGCGATGCCAATCCGACCCAGACCCGGCTCGAGCAGGCTCTCGCTGCCATCGACGGTGCCGCTTCGGCGCTGACGTTTGCCTCCGGCATGGCCGCGGGCGCCGCGCTGCTCCAATCGATTCCCCGCGGCTCACACGTGATCTTTCCCGACGATTGCTACTACGGCTTTCGCATCCTTGCCAACGACTACTTCCCGAACTGGGGCCTCGATCACGATTTCGTGACCATGGACGATCTCGACGCTGTCACGCGGCTTCTGCGCCCATCCACGAAGGTCCTCTGGGCGGAGACGCCGTCGAATCCGCTGATGAAGATCTCCGACCTTGCGGCCCTCGCTTCGCTCGCTCATGGACGCGGCGCGATCCTCGTCGTCGATGGAACGTTCGCCACGCCGGCGCTCCAGCGCCCGATCGAGCACGGCGCCGACGTCGTTCTTCACGCCACGACGAAGTACCTCGGCGGCCATAGCGACGTGCAGGGAGGCTCGCTGGCATTCCGTGCAAAGGACGATCTCTACAGCCGGACCGAGCATACGCGGACCATCGGCGGCACCGTGGCCTCGCCGTTCAATTCATGGCTCGTCCTCCGCGGGATCCGCACGCTCGCCGCGCGGATGCGCGTCCACTGCGAGAACGCCAGCGCCGTCGCCGCGTTTCTCTCGATGCACCAACGGGTCGAAGAGGTGCACTTCCCGGGATTGCCGTCCCATCCGGGCCACGACATCGCACGCCGCCAGATGTCGGACTTCGGCGGCATGCTCTCGTTCGGAGTCCGCGGCGGCGGTGCCGCCGGGGCTCTCGCGGTGACCAGCCGTGTGCGGTTGTTCCGGCGAGCCACATCCCTCGGCGGCGTGGAGAGCTTGGTCGAGCATCGCGCGTCCAGCGAAGGGCCGACCACGCACACGCCCCCGAATCTCCTCCGCCTCTCCATCGGCCTCGAGCATCCTGACGATCTTATCGCCGACCTCGAGCAGGCGCTGGCACTTCGCTGAATCGGTACAATGGCATCCCACAGATCCGGAGAACATGCCCATGGCCAAGAACTTCGAGATCATCTGCCCCTGCTGCGATGCGATGATCGTCGTGGATCGCATCACCGGCGAAGTCCTGCTGCACAAGGCGAAAGAATCGCCCAGGAAGGCTTCGTTCGATGCCATGGTCACGGGCCTCAAGAATCAGAAAGATGAAATGGCGAAAAAGTTCGACAAGGAGCTCGAGAGCCAGAAAGATCGCGGCCGCATCCTCGAGGAGAAGTTCAAGGAAGCCATCCAGCGCGCGGAGAAATCGGATAAGCCACCCATTAATCCCTTTGATCTGGATTGAGGGACCAACGTCATCCTGAGCCGCGTAGACGGCGAAGGATCTCCTTGGCAGGATCCATGTTGGGCATCTTCTCCGCGACCTCCGCGT
>DASQGS010000032.1:0-3150 GCA_035632455.1 Thermoanaerobaculia bacterium
GACGTTGCCGTTGGCGTGGCCGTCGCCGTCGCCGGCCTTTTGCGTTGATGTTCGAAGCGCGAACGGAGATCAAATTCCGGCGACCGCGACGGCAACGTCTACGGCAACGTCCACGGAGCACCTTTTCGTTCTTGCCATCGATCTCCGTTCAGAATCCTACGCCCACACCAACGTCCACGGGCTTCTACGATCACATCACGTCTGCTGTCGATTCCCGGCCTCCTCGTTCGTCTGTAGGGTGGACGCAAAACGAAAACGGGTCGCGATCGGCAGAGGCGTCCAGCCAAGCGACCCACGAGGAGAAGACAATGGCTCAATTCGTTCTTATGCTTCGTGATACCGGCAGATTCCCCGGGACCCTGAGCCCGGAAGAGATTCAAGCAGTCGTGACGCGCTACAGCGCATGGGCAGACAAGCTGCGAGCGGCGGGCAAGATCAGCGCCGGGCAGAAGTTGTGTGACGGCGAAGGGCGCGTCGTTCGCCGGAACGGCTCCGGCCTCGGCGTGACCGACGGTCCGTTTGCCGAGGCGAAGGAGATCCTCGGCGGCTTCTTCGTCCTCGACGTCAACGACTACGACGAAGCGCTCGCGCTTTCTCAAGACTGCCCGCATCTCGATTTCGGCTCGATCGAAGTGCGCCGCGTCGATTTCATGAAGTGAGGCAGCGTGACTGCGGCGCCGCTTGAGGGGCTGGTCGACCATCTGTTCCGCCACGGCGCGGGGCGGATGGTCGCCACGCTGGCGCGTATTTTCGGCCCCGAGCACCTCGACTTGGCCCAGGATGTCGTTCAGGAAGCGCTGCTGACCGCCCTCACCCAGTGGAGCTATCACGGCGTGCCCGACAATCCCGGGGGCTGGCTGTTCCGCGTGGCCCGCAACAAGGCCCTTGATTCGCTGCGGCGTGAAGCCTCTCTTCGCGAGAAAGAGCCGCAGATCGCCGAATCCCTCCGCGACCTCCAACGGGAGGAGGATCTCGGATTCGCGCACGAGCTGCGCGACGATGAGTTGCGGATGATGCTGATGTGTTGCCATCCAGCGATCTCTGAGGAGAGCAGGATCGCCCTGACGCTCAAGACCGTGGGCGGCTTCAGCGTCGACGAGATCGCCCGCGCGTTCCTGACCCAGAAGACCACGATCGCTCAGCGGCTGGTGCGGGCGAAGCGAACGATCCGCGAGGAGCATCTCGCGCTCGACCTCCCTTCGCGCAGCGAGTTGGCGGAGCGCCTGGACACGGTTCTCCGGACGATCTATCTGATGTTCAATGAAGGATACGGAGCCTACGCCGGTGAGGAACTGATCCGTCGCGATCTGTGCGACGAGGCGATTCGCCTGGCGGAAGCGCTTACAGCGCACGAGGCCACACACGCTCCGCAAGTCGACGCCCTGCTTGCGCTGATGTACCTGCAGGCGGCCAGACTCGATGCTCGCGTCGATGCGACTGGCGAACTGGCCGTGCTCGCCGATCAGGATCGTTCGCTGTGGGACGCTGCGAAGATTCGCGCCGGCCTGGAGGCGCTCGACCGCGCAGCCTCCGGCGATGCCATCACGCCATACCACGTCGAAGCGGCGATCGCGGCCTGCCATACCGCCGCGCCGTCGTTCGAAGAGACGGACTGGCTCCGCGTGATCGAGTTGTACGACGACCTTCTGGCGATCCGACCCTCGCCAGTCGTCGTACTGAATCGGGCCATCGCCCTGGCGATGGCGCACGGCCCGCAAGCCGGCATCGAAGCGATCGGCCCGCTCGATCGCGATCCTGCGCTTCGTGAGTACGTCCATCTCCCGGCGACCCTCGGCGAGCTTTGGCTTCGCGCAGGCGATCGCCAGCGCGCGGCCGGCTATTTCGCCGCAGCGCTGGCTCTTCCGAGCACCGCGCCGGCGAAGCGGTTTCTGCTGCGGAAGATCGAGCAGTGCCGGTAGATCTCGGCTCCGAGCGCACTCCCCTGTCGTATCTCCAATCACCCAATTCCGTGACTCCGGTCGTCACCGCGGCATGTCCATCGGCAGTAAACATCTGTGTCGGCACTCCGAGGCGGTGCAGACCGCCTCAGAAAAGGAGGTCTGGCCATGAGACGATCCCTTCCGATTCTCATCACGTTGCTCATCGCCGCCACAGTTCTCACCGTCACCGTCGTTCGCACCCACGCCGCGGAACAAGCCACGTTTCCGGGAGTCCGCCACGCTCTCGAGGACGCGGTTTCAGGCGAGCGGCAAGCCATCGCCCGCTACGAGGCATTCGAGAAGAAAGCCACCGAGGAGGGCTACCTCGGCGTCGCGAGCCTCTTCCGCGCCCAGGTCATCGCCGAGAAGGCGCATCTCGCTCGATTCACGAGCGTGCTCGAAAAGCGCGGAATCACCGTGCCGGGCGGCACTGCATCCGCTCCGCTCGTCGGGACGACGCGTGACAATCTCCGCGCCGCCGCCGCGGCCGAGATCAAGGAGCGCGACGATACCTATCGTTCCGCGATCGATGCCGCCAAGATGGCCGGCGACACCGAGATCGCAAAGGTGTTCGATCAGACGCGCGACGCCGAGACCGAGCACGCGAATCTCAGCAACACCGTCGCGAATCGCCTCGACAAGTACCGCGAGGCGAAGACGTTCTTCGTATGCCAGATCTGCGGCTACGTGACGGATCTCGATCTCGGAATGTGCCCGTCCTGCCGCGGCGCGAAGGTCGTCGAAGTCCAATAGCAGCGACGGCCCGCGAAAAAAGAGAGGCGGCCGAAGCCGCCTCTCGTGGGTGTCGTTGGTTGACCGATCGCTCAGGAAACCGTCACGTTCGATGCCTGCAGACCCTTCGGGCCCTTGACGATGTCGAACTCGACCTCGGCGCCCTCGGCGAGGGAACGGAAGCCCTTGCTCTGGATCGCGCTGAAGTGGACGAAGACGTCCTCGCCTCCGCTCGTGGTGATGAATCCGAAACCCTTGGCGTCGTTGAACCACTTGACTACACCGTTGCTACGCATGTGAATCTCCTTTTCTCATCTGCTCTTTGCTTCGTGGAGATTCGAGCTACGGCAACGCGCCACGACTTCAAATTCCAAACCCGCAAGTCAGCGATAGGGGCCGCAACAGGAGGGGGCGGGAATGAATTCCAATCCGCCCTTTCTACGGCGACAGCCGCTCGATGATCCAATCGTTCGGTTCG
>DASQGS010000033.1:0-13945 GCA_035632455.1 Thermoanaerobaculia bacterium
GCGCGCGGGCCGGTCGGACCCGTCGGGCGCCTCACTTCCTGGCCATGAGCCGCGGCAGCCATCGGCAGCTGAGGCTGAGCGGACGGAGGCGGCGCCACCGGCATCCGGGACGGATGCGCGGGTGCGGCCGGTGTCTGCGGGGGTGCGGGCGTCGTACTGGCGGGCGGTTCGGCGGCCACAGCCTGCGTTTCATCGGTCACCTCGGGAGCGGCCGGCGCCAGCTTCTGCTCACGGGCGGCACGCTCCTGCTCGGCAGCCTCCTGCTCGGCGGCCTCGATGAACTCAGGAATGATCACGGTTGGCGGAGGAGCGACGACGGCCGGCTCCTCCTTCGGCGGCTCGGGACGGCTGCGGGCAGCCGGCTTGACGATCGGGCGAGGCGGACGGACGGCTTCCTTCTTCTTCTCGGCCTGCGGCTTGTCCTCGCGGAGGATAACCGTGCGAGGGCGCAAGGCGAGCTTCTTCCCGGTCAGGATCGCCTGAATCACCTCGGGCTCGAGCACCTGGTTCGGATCGGTGATCTCCGCGCCGAGTGATTGAAGCTTGAAGACGAGGTCCTTGTCGGACACGCCCATCCGCTTCGCTAAATCGCTGACTCGAAATTTCGCTGCCGCCATTCAATCTCCTCGCTGCTGATCACCCTGGAGCACCCATGTTCATCCGCAGAGCCGTGCGCGCGTGGCAGCGGCTCGCGGCCACGCGCCGGAAGCCCGGCACGCCGCGATCCATCATTGTCTCTCTATTCCACGGAAGCCTCTTCCTTCCGTTCGCTCTCCGAGGCCTCGGGCTCCTCGGAGCCCTCCTCATCGTCGCTCTCGGTGTTCGGCTCGAACGAGGACACCTCGCCCTGCTCATGTTTGCGTGCGAGCTCGATGATCCGGGCAGCCGTCTCGTCGTCAATACCGGGAACCGCCGTCAGATCCTCGATCGTCGCGTTCACGAGCGAGTCGAGATCGTCGTATCCCGCCTCCTCGAGCTTGACCGCCACTTCCTCCGGCATCTCATCGATATCGTGGACGTTCGTCTCAGCGCGAGCCTCGGCCATCGCCACCTGAAGCATCGCGGTGAGCGCATCGGCAACCTCGCCCTTGACCTCTTCCTCGGACTTGATGTCGATCTTCGCCCCGATCAACTCCGCGGCGAGGCGGACATTCAGCCCGCGCTTGCCGATGGCCAGCGAGAGCTGATCGTTGTCGACGATGACGTCGAGATGCGGCCGGTGCGCCTGCTCATCGCTAGTCACGCTGACGCGCGTGATCTTGGCCGGTGCGAGTGCATTCTGGGCGAAGATGACCACGTCCTCGTGCCATGGAATGATGTCGATCTTTTCGCCGCGTAGCTCTCGGATGATGGACTGAACGCGCGAGCCTTTCATGCCGACGCAGGCTCCGACCGGATCGACGTCGCGCTCGCGGGAAACAACCGCGATCTTCGCGCGCTCGCCCGGCTCGCGCACAGCGCCCTTGATCACCACCGTCGTATCGTAAATCTCCGGCACTTCCATCTCGAACAGCTTGATCAACAGACGAGGATCGGTGCGAGAGAGAACGACCTGCGGCCCCTTCGGCTGCGTGTGAACGTCGACGATCACGGCCTTGATGCGATCGCCCTGCGAGTAGCGCTCGGCGCGGGACTGCTGCGACCGCGGGATGATCCCCTCGGTCTTGCCGTTGAGATCGATGATCATGTCGCCGCGCTCGAATCGCTTCACGTACCCGTTCTCGAGCTCTCCGACCTTGTCGGCGAACTCGTTGTAGACCTTCTCGCGCTCGGCCTCGCGCACCTTCTGGTAGAGGACCTGCTTCGCCGACTGGGCGGCGATGCGCCCGAACTCGTCGGCCTGCTTTGTCAGCGGGATCTTGACCTCATCGCCCTGTTCGACCTCGGAGTCGATCTTCTGGGCCTCGTAGGTGCGGATCTGCGTGTTCGGATCGCGAACCACATCGACGACTTCCTTCGTGACATACGAAAGGCGGATCGTACCGCCGACCTCTGCCGAGGGATCGACCTTGTGCGCCTGCTGCAACGTCCACTGTGCCTGCGGGTCCTCGATCTGATCTTCGTTCTCGACGATCTCCTTCACCACGAAGATCTGCATCTGCCCCGACACGCGGTCGAGCACCGTCTCCATCGGCTCGCGCGTCTTGTAATACTTGCGCGCAGCCGTGGCCAATGCATCCTCGAGCGCCTTGAACACGCGCTCGACGTCGATGGACTTCTCGTACGCGAGCGCCTTGATGTTTTTGCTCAGATTCTCGTCGAACATCGAATCACCTCAGGGACGAGGGACGAAGAGCGAATGGCGAAGGGTTCCTTCGACATCCGCTCCTCGTCCCGGGATCTCAGATTTCCACTTCCAGTCGCGCTTCCTCGATCACGGCCAGATCGATCACGTATCTCGGATCCTTCTTGACCGCTGCATCCACAACCACGATCTTCTTCCCGTCAAACTCCGTCAATCTGCCAACAATCACGTGCAGACCGCGGACAGCCTCCGACGTCTTTACCCTTACCAGACGCCCGAGAAACTTCTGATAATCTGAAACTCTGTAGAACTTCCGGTCGAGGCCGGGAGACGACACCTGAAGCTCGTACTCCCCGGGGACGACATCGTCAACGTCGAGATACGTCGAGACCTGCTGCGAGACCAGGCTGCAGTCGTCCAGTGTGACTCCGTTCTCCTTGTCGATGTCGATCCGCAGAAGGTAGCCGCGTCCGTGTTTGTGGAAGTCGATATGGACCAACTCCAATCCCTCGGACGTTACGATCTTCTCGATCTCCTTCTCGACCCGTTCCGGCAGTGCCGTCATAACCCCTTACAACAAAAAAAGCGGCCGGACCGGCCGCTTTCGATCAACGATTCGAAAGCCGTCGAGATAATATCACGTGATTCAGGCGTGGACAACAGCGGCTACCACGGCCCGATTCCATCCCAAGACGCTCTGGATTTCGGGCTGCAATCACACCCAGCCGCACGCCCTATGGCTCAAACCGCCCCGGCGGAATCCCCTCCCCTTCCTGAATGCTAAGCTGGGCGCAGAGCTGGATGATCCGCCTGAAGTCGCGATCCGACTTTTCGTAGGCCTCGCAAAGCAGATCAGCCTGGGCGTGGTCTTCGCTGGCCGAGATCGTGAAGCCCTCCATCGGCTGCCCGGGGTCGTGGGTCCGCTTTTTCCTCCACTGCCGATTCTCGAAGTTGTAGCAGACGTAGCCGCTCTCGCGCTTGCGCCTCGGGTCAGCGCGCAACGCGGCCATCCCTGAGGGAAAGTCGGAGTCCTTCGCCGAGAGCCGGCTGGCCAGTCGGAAGAATCTGTCGATCTGCGGCGGGGGCACGCCATGGGCATTGAGCTTCTGCTCCTCGAGCGCACGGGTGATGAACCGGCCGATCATGGCGTTGACCAGGCGGCGCGAGCTATCGGGGATCTCTCTGAACTCCAGGCCGGAGTGGTAGACGATCAATCCGTCCGCCCCGACGGAAAAACGCTCCAGCCGCGACCGGACGATCCGGCATTCCGTCACGACCTCTTGATCTTCCCACGCGAAGCTGAAGCGAGCCGTACCGCCGGCCGCCAGCGGTACCTGATGCTCCACGCGGGCACCGATGACGGAGATGTCCACAAGCATGACCGGCAGTGTGCCAAGGCGTGCATGAATGGGCTCGGGAAGATGGATGCGTTGGACGCGGCGGTTCCGTGGCTGCATCGAGGAGGAATGATAAAGCCTTTCGCAGGAGGTGGCATGTTCAGCGCCCACCTACAGCCTCACCACGCCGAGGTGCACCAGCGCGTGGTCATTCGCTCACCTTGAAACGCAAACGGCCGCGCATCGCTGCGCGGCCGTCGGGATTCCGAGTGCTTGAGTGAAACTAGTGCTTCGCAGCGCGGTGCATGTTGGTCTTGCCCGCGTTCCCCGGGTAGATCGCCAGAATCGCAGCGTCCGTAAGCGGTTTGAGGTACTGCGACTCGAGCGTGGTGGCGTCGCCGCTGGCGTTGTCGAGGATCGAGCCGTAGGCGAAGAACGCCGGACAGCCGTTCGGCAAGCAGCTTGCCGGCGCATCCGCGGTCGGGACGTTGCTGGTCTGGGAGACCGTCACGAAAGCGTTCGTCGCGGTCGGACCAGTGGCAAATGACGGGAACATCGCGGAGATGTTCTGCTGGGTCTGACCGAGCGGACCGAGGGTCACCTGGAACGGCGTGCCGATCGGGGTGTTGGTGGATCCGTTGAAGAGGGTCACGACCAACGTCGTCGTGGAAAACTGCGACGCGTTCACCAAGCCGATATTCGATCGATAGGTGCCGGCCTGACCGGTTGTCCCCGTGTTGCGAATGCCGGTGATGAAGACTTTGTCGAGGCCATTCGCGGCTTGATCGGAGGAGACGAAGTTGTACCAGGGCAGACCGACGAAGTCCTGGCCCGTGGTCGGAGGATTCCCGGAGAGCGTCGTTCCCGGCGGAATCGAGTAGATACGGCTCTCGACGCTGATGTTCCGGAAGTTCGGGCTGACCCCGTTAGCGTCCTGCGTGGCCGGACCGCAATCGGTTCCCTGCTTGCAGCCGTTGAAGATGAGCTGGCCGAATCCGGTCGAGAGGTTGAGGGCAGTCGGGAAGAAGTCGATGATCTCGCGGCGCTCGCCGGCAGCAAGGTTGATCGCCGGGAAGTTCGATAGCTGCGCGCCAGTCGGTCCTGACGAATAGATGACCGTCACGGTCACCGGATCCGTGCTGAGATTCGAAATGAACACGTCGGAGATGAACGTGCCGCTGCTGCCCGACAGGTGACCGGCTGCAGGGACGTACACTTGATCGGCAGCCCGGAAGTTGCTCGCCATCGCCCCGGCGGCTACAAGGAGGATCGCCACGGCAACACCGAAGTATCTGAAATTGAACATAAATCTCCCCTTCTCCTGAAGTGTGAATTTCTAGATCAGACGTCTGAATGCTTGAATCGCTTAGGCCATTCTAAACGAAGTCTCATCGCCTACCGTCAACTTTCGACAACTGGTGATTCTTGATACGCATCAGCCCTGCTCTTCGCCTAATGTCCTTCGACGGAGGCCGCGGAGATCAGGTTTCGCGCGTTCCAGCCGCAAGGCGCCTCGAAATATGCTGCAATCGCATTCTACCACGCAAGCCTCTCCATGCGAAACCGAGGTTGCCTGTCGGACTGAATGTTCATCGTTTGTATACTCCGGCTGTGTCCGACCGCCATGCGTTCACCGTCAGCACCGAGTGCGCCAGCCTCCGCCTCGACCGCGCTCTCAGCCTCCTTCTCCCGGATCGCAGCCGGAGCTTCCTGGCCCGGCTCGTCGAAGAGGGTCATGTCTTCTTGGACGGGGCACCCGCGCAAAAGCCTTCGCACAAAGTCGATGTCGGGCAGCGAATCGAGGTCGAGATCCCGGCTCCTGCCGAGGTAGCGGTCGCCTCGCAGGATCTTCCGATTAGCGTTCTGTACGAGGATTCGGATCTGCTCGCCATCGACAAACCGGCAGGCCTCGTCGTGCATCCCGCCGCCGGCCACCCCGACAAAACCCTCGTCAACGCCCTTCTGTTTCATGTCACCGACCTCAGCGGCATCGGCGGCGAGCTTCGACCGGGAATCGTACATCGCCTCGACAAAGACACGAGCGGCGTGATGATCATCGCCAAACACGACGCGGCTCACCGCGCGCTCAGCGCGGCCTGGGGCAGCGATCGCGTACGCAAGGAATACCTCGCGGTCGTGTATGGCACGCCGGCTGGCGAGAAAGGGACGATCGACGCCGCCATCGGGCGCGATCCACGGGATCGCCACAGGATGAGCGTCGTGGCCGGCGGGCGCCGCGCGGTCACCGACTACGAGGTCGTCAGCCGCTTCCGTTATTCATCGCTCATTCGCTGCCGCCTTCGCACGGGCCGCACTCATCAGATCCGAGTCCATCTCAAGCACCTCGGCCATCCGATCGTCGGCGACCCCGTCTACTCAGGCCCGCAGTGGCGCGGCATCCCCGACAAGCGGCTGCAGAAAGTGTTCGCAGCTTTTCCGCGCCAGGCGCTCCATGCCGCGCGCATCACCCTGCCGCACCCTCGCAGCGGCGAGACGCTCACGTTCGAAGCACCGATGCCGCGGGATCTCGAGGAGCTCATCGGGATATTGCGAGGATGAGAGAGCCCTACAACAACATGCCGGCGATCGTCGCCGTCAGAAAGTTGGCGAGCGTGCCGGCGAACATGGCCCGGAGACCGAGGCGCGCAAGATCGCCACGCCGTTCCGGGGCGAGCGAGCCGATGCCGCCGATCTGAATGGCGATCGACGAGAAATTCGCGAAGCCGCAGAGGGCGTAGGTCACGATGATGAAGCTGCGGTGATCGAGCTTCGAAGCCACGGGACCGAGGTTGACGAACGCCACGAACTCATTCAGCACCATGCGCGTCCCGAGCAGACCGCCGACGATTCCGGTGTCCTTCCATGTGACGCCCATGGCCCAGGCGATCGGGCGGAAGATCCAACCGAGGAGAACGTCCAGGCTGGCGGGGAACCAAGCCTGATAAGTGTGCGCGAATCCGAACACGCCGTTGACGAGCGCGACCAGCGCTATGAACGCGATGAGCATGCCGGCGACGTTCAGCGAAAGATGCAGCCCCTCGATGGCTCCGCGGCCCGCGGCGTCGATTACGTTGACGTCCTGCTTCGGCACAACGATGTCGACGTCGCCGCCGGTCTTCGGCTTGTCCACCTCGGGCACGATGATCTTGGACATCATGATCGCGCCCGGCGCCGTCATGATGACGGCCGTCAGAAGGTGAATGACGTCGACCTTCGCCACCAGCACGTACGCGGCCATGACTCCACCCGAAACGTGAGCCATGCCTGCGGTCATGACGGTCATCAGCTCGGACATGGTCATCTCGCCGATGAACGGCCGGATCGTCAGCGGCGCTTCGGTCTGTCCCATGAAAATCGACGCCGCCACAGAAGTCGACTCCGCGCCAGACGCGCCCATGAAGCGCGACATCATCTTCGCGAAGAACCGAACCACCACCTGCATGGCTCCGATGTAGTACAGGACTGCGAAGATCGAGGCGATGAAAATGATAGTCGGCAACACCCGGAACGCGAACACGAACCCGACCGGCCCGTTTTCGTCTGCGAGCTTCGCTCCGAAGACAAACGCCGCGCCTTCTGCGCTGTAGGCGATGAATTTGTTGACCACATCCCTGAGGTTCTCGAACAGGTAGGCGAGCAGGTTGTACGTCAGGAAGAGGTAGACCGAAACGATTCCGAAGGCCGTCCAGATCGGACCGCGCGCGGCCGGCGCCATGCGCTTGGCGACCTGCGTGACGATGATCGCCAGCCCGATGAAGATGAGAGCCATGCCGAGCTGCGTGATCGGCAGAGCGACGCGTTCGAGCGCCGTCGCGATGAGCTGGCCCTTCAGCACGGCGACGGCCGTCAGGATCTGCAGCAGCAGCCCCCAGAAAACCGTCTTCCACCGAATCGCGCGCTTGTTGTTCGACAGGAGCCAGGCGATCGCCAAAATGCCGAAAAATCCGATCAACGCAGAGAACCGCTCCATCCGGACGCCTCCTCAGACGCACAAGCAGCAAGACCCGTGAATTCGAAACCGAGTGGAAACGAGCGGCCCTTGGTAACAGAGCGGGGGAACGGTGTCAACGGAAAGTGTGTCAGTGCACCTTCGTTTACAATGCCCCGCCATGATCAAAGCACTTGATGACGCGATCGCTTACATCCGGAGCAAGTCGTCGATTCAGCCGAAGGCCGGCGTGATTCTCGGATCGGGCCTCGGCAACGTCGTCGAGGCCGTGGCTGTCGAAAGCGCGATCCCGTACGCGGACATCCCCGGCGCGAAGGTCTCGACTGTCGCCGGCCACTCCGGCCGCCTGATCCTGGGGCACGCCGGCTCGCTGCCGGTCGCAATCATGCAAGGCCGCGTCCATTTCTACGAGGGCTACTCGATGGAGGACGTGCTGTTCCTCGCTCGCGTCCTCGGCCGCCTCGGCATCAAGCAACTCGTGGTCACGAATGCCGCGGGCGGTGTGAACACGTCGTATCGCCCCGGCGACCTGATGCTCATCTCCGACCACATCAACTTCATGGGCGTCAATCCGCTCCGAGGCCCGAACATCGACGAGCTCGGCGTCCGATTCCCCGACATGAGCGAAGCCTATCCGGCCGATCTCCGCGCGCTGGCCAAGGACGTCGCGGCCCGGCAGGGGCTCGCGCTGCAGGAGGGCGTGTACCTCGGACTCTCCGGCCCGACGTACGAGACGCCCGCCGAGATCCGCGCGTTCCGAGCACTCGGCGCCGATGCCGTCGGCATGTCGACCGTCCCGGAGGTGATCGCCATGTCGCATATGGGAATCCCGGTCCTCGGCATCTCCTGCATCACGAACATGGCCGCGGGCATCCTCAAGCAGAAGCTCACCCACCAGGAAGTGATGGACACGACTGCCCGGGTACAAACGGAGTTCACCGCGCTGGTCCTGGGCGTGTTGGAGAAGCTCGGGTAGCCAATATGGACTGCGGCAGGCCGCCGCACTTCCATAGGCGCGAGTGGTTCTCCTCTCCGCCTGTGGTCAACAAAAGCGGCGGCCTTGCCGCCGCAGTCCATAGTTACTCCCAGAAAAACTTCGGTAGCGGCTGCTTTTCGGGCCACTCCTTCGCCAACGTCGCGCCGTCGAAGATCTCTCCGTTTTTGATGACCTTGTGAATCTTGATCGAGTTGTGGATGTCGTCGAGCGGGTTGGCGTCGAGGACGATGAAATCCGCGAGCTTGCCGGCCTCGATCGACCCGAGGTCGGGTGCGAAGCCGAGCTTGTCCGCGGAGAGAATCGTCGAAGCCTGCAAGGCCTGAAGCGGAGTCAGCACCTTCTGCGCGCCGGTCGTACCCTCCCCTGCCATGGCCCAGAGTTCCCAGTGCGGGCCGAGGCCCTGGAGCTGGCCGTGCGCGCCGAGGGAAATGCTGCCACCGGCGTTGCGAACCGCGGCGACACCGACCGCGACCGTCGGGAAGAAATACTCGGACGGATCGATCCAGACGTGGCGGCGCGCCTTCTCGTCGATCAGAAGGTGCGGTACGAACCGGCGCAGCTTCGCGTCATCGTGCGCGTTCCTGGTTTGCCAGAAATACTGCTCGCCCCACGGCCCGCCGTAAGCCACGAGCAACGTCGGCGTGTAGAACGTGCCGGACTTCGCGAGAAACTGGATGACGTCCTTGCGCAACTCCACCGGCAAGGCATGCTCGAAGGCGGTGAAGCCATCGAGGGCCATGGTCATGTCCGTCTGCAGCTCGCCCGCGCCCTCAGCCGTGAGCAGCATGTGCTCGTCGCGCGATGCCTCGGCGAACCAGATTCGCTGCGAGCGTTGCGGCTGCTGATACACCTTGATCATCCGTGCGCCATACGCTTTCATCCTGCGCACCTGCCGCTTCGCGTCCTCCAGGCTGCCAACCTCGGCGTAGATGTCGGTCTGCTGCCCGCCATAGAGCACGTCGCCCGACGAATAGACGCGCGGCCCGATCATCATCCCGGCGTCGACCATCTCCGCCTGGCCGAAGACATCAAGCGACGGCGCCGACGGGTCGTACACGGTCGTTACTCCATACGCCAGGTTCGCCGCGTACTCCCACTTCGTCTCCGGGAAAATCTCGAAGCCGGAGTAGTGAAGGTGAGCGTGCGTGTCGATCAGCCCTGGGATGATGGTCTTGCCGCCGGCGTCGATCTCCACCGCGCCCGCCGGCACCGTCACCGTCCCGGCAGCGCCGGCCGCCGCGATCCGGTTTCCGGTCACGACGACATCGGCACGCTCCAGAACCTCATCGCCCTTCATGGTGATGATTCGGGCGTTGCGCAGAACGTACGAGCCCGACGGCACGGGACGCGGCTGCGCGAGATCGATGGCGATCGACTCCGACTTCGGTACCTTCAGCTTCGTCTCGTCGTCGCCTTCCTTCGCATCATCCTTCTTGGCATCATCCTTCTTCGCTTCATTCTTCTTCGCGGACTTGTCGCCTTCCTTCTTCTTCGCCTCAGCCTTGCGCTTCTCCTCCTCGACAAACGCGAACGCGGCCTGGAGTGGGAGACGGTGGAACTGATTGCCGAGAGTCCAGGTGATGGTCTTCCCGCCATCTGCCCAATCGACGAATCCTCCCGCTTCCTCCGAGAGGCGCCAGACCGGTACCGCGCCCTCCTTCGTCCCGACCTCGGGCTGCTCCTTCAAGACCAGGTTCGGCAACGCCGCGACGTAGACGTTGTCACGCGAGGTGAAGGCGACCCACTGCTCGTCCGGCGACGGAACGAGATCGCCGATCGCGGGAAAACGAAGGAGGCGCTTCTTATCGGTGCCGTCCAGCCGGATCGAGACCAGATCGTTCTTCGGATCGTCCTTCGGCTTCGCCGGCTCGATGAAATCGCGGTAGAAGAGACGCGTCCCATCCGCGCTGAACCACGCTTGCGGATGGAAGCGGAACGTGTCGGCCACTTTGACGGTCGTGACGAACTGCGACTCGCCACCGGCCGCGGAGATCCAGCGGATGTCGAACGCGCTCTCCTCCTCCGGCTGACGGCCGCGAAGCTCGAGACCCGTCCCTTGCACGAACACGATCCGATCGCCCTTCGGAGACCACTCGGGATTCGCATAATGCCCGGCCACGGTCGTCAGTTGCTGCGGTGCTCCGGTTGCTGCGCTGCCAGGGAACGGGACCTTCCAGAGTTGCCCTCCGTGGGCGTCGCTCCAGGTCACGAACGCAATCCACTGTCCGTCAGGCGAGATCGACGGCGCGTACTCGCGGCGAGGGAGTCTCGAGCCGTCGCTCGTCAGCCGCACCGGCGCGCCGGCCGCCCTGCCGCCGGCGAGGCGCTGAATCCAGATCCGGCCGAACGCGTCGAAGACGATGGTCTGTCCGTCGGGGGACTGCGTCGCCCATCGAAGAATTCGGGCATGCAGTGGGCCGGTCTCGAGGTGCTCCTGCCACGCCACGCGAGGCGCCAGGTATTGCTCGACGTCGGCGGTGAAAGGGATGTTCTCTTCCCGCCCCGACGCGATGTCAAGGCGGTGAATCTTGCCGGCGTTCGTGAAGAACACCGTGCGGCCGTCGCGGGAGATCGCGTAGTTCGGCCAGAGATCCATCTGCGCGAAGCCTTCCTGCTCATCGCGAGTGACGTTCCCGGCGATGATCCGCTCGGCGCCGCTTGCGAGATCGCGGGCCACCAGTACGCTGTTGGCATCGCGACGGCTCACGAAGAGCATGGTCTTGCCATCCGGAGTGACCGCAGGCCTCACCGCGCCGCCGAAGCCGGTGGTCAACGGCGCCACGTCACCGGTACGCCGGTCGTAGCGCACGATCTGCCAGAGGCCGCGCGACAGATCCGGCGTGTAGCTGAAACGCCTCTCGCGAACGGAGAAGTACATGTAGCGACCGTCCGGCGAGAAGACCGGGCCGGAGGCGTTGTTGAGCTCGTCCGAGCTCGTCAGCTTCACGCCGGAACCGCCGCGGACGTGAAAGAGCCAGAGCTCGACAGGAGGAATGCCGGCACGTTTTCCGTCTTCCTTTCGGGCCACGAGGTAGTTGCCGTCGGGCGACCACGCGCCGGAGCGGACGTACGAGTTTTTCTCCTCGGTCACCGCCCTCGGATTCTTGCCGTCGGCATCCATGATCCAGAGGTTCTCGATCCCACTGCGATCGCTGACGAAAGCGATCGACTTGCCGTCGGGCGAGAAGCGCGGGTGCGAGTCCCACGCAGGGCCGCGCGTCAGCGCATGCGCCGCGCCGCCGGCCACCGGCATGGCATAGATATCGCCGAGGAGATCGAACACCAGCGTCGAGCCATCGGGGGAGAGGTCGACCGACATCCACGTCCCTTCGTCGGTGGTAAACGCGATCTTTCGGGCATCGGGGCGCGCCTTGTTGATGTCGTCCGTGGGATCGAACTTCTTCGGCGGCTCCTTCCCCTTCGCACTCGCAAACGCGGCGAACGGGGCGACGACAAGCAGCACGAGCAGAGCGAGAGCCTTCTTCACTGAGACCTCCGAATTGCACATCGGACCAGCGGTTGAGTATGGCGAGTGTAAAGCGCGGGCCGAGAAGGAAGTGAAAACTTTCGGTTTCCGCAAGATTGACGGCGCTGCCGATCGTGTCATCCTGAGGCCGTCTCCTAACATGGCAGCAGGAAAGGCATTCCACCACAGACACACAGAGATCACGGAGAGAGTCCGTCACCTTGCCTCCTGCGCGGATCCCTGTGACAGGAGATCGTTGAGAAAACCTCTCTCTAGTCCTCAGTGTCTCTTTGATGATTGCCTTTCTGACGCGGAGACGCGGACGTCGCGGAAATGACACGAACTGCACAACCAACTCACCATGCCTGAAATGAAGCGTCTATCCATCCTGATCGCCGCGCTGCTCGTCTCGGCGTGCGCCGCCGTGCGTCCTGTCTCGACGTGGAGCGGACCCCCTCGCGAGGTCGCGATCACGTTCGACGATCTTCCGGACATGACCGACGATGAAGATCCGATCGCGCTTCAGGAGGCCATCACCGCAAAGCTCGTCGATTCGCTGCGCCGCAATCGCGTCCCGGCCATCGGCTTCGTCGTCGAGGAAAAACTCATCGACGACACCGGCAATCCCGACCCCCGCCGCAGCGCCCTCCTCCAGCAATGGCTGCATGCCGGCCTCGATCTCGGAAACCACACGTTCGCCCACACCGACCTGGAGAAAGTCTCGCTCGCTGATTACGAGGCGGACATCCTCCGCGGCGAACAGATCACTCGCGCGCTGATGGCGACGCGCGGCAAGGCGCCACAGTGGTTCCGACATCCGTTTCTCAATGCCGGCGATACCGTCGCCGAGCGGCAGGACCTCGATACCTTCCTCACCGCACACAACTACCGCATCGCTCCCGTGACGATCGACGGCGCGGATTGGATCTTCGGCCGGGCCTATGAGCGCGTGATGGCCGCCGGTAACACCGAGCTGGCGCGCCAGATTCAGGATGCCTACGTGCAATACCTCGACGATCGATTCGCCTGGTATGAGCAGAAATCCCGGGACATCTTCGGCCGCGAGATCCGCCAGGTCCTTCTGATCCACGCTCATCGCTTGAGCGCGGACTCGTTCGACCGCCTCGCGGCCACGATGAGACGCCGCGGCTATCGCTTCATCCCCATCGCTCGCGCCGTCGAGGACCCGGCCTATCGCTCGCCCGACACCGTGGTCGGCGAGGGCGGAGTCAGTTGGCTTCTCCGCTGGGGCATGAGCCTCGGCCACGTCGACGGCATCTTCGGCGGCGAGCCCGCCACGCCGGAATTCGTGACCCGGGCCGCCGGTCCGCTGGACTGAGGCGTAGCAGGCTCCGTCCCGGCCGAGCGCAAATTGCCCATCGTGTCATCCTGAAGCCGGCGAAGCCCCGGCGGGTGCAAAGCGCGGCGAAGGATCCCCTTGCGAAGACCACGATCCTGCCGAGGAGATCCTTCGCCGCGCTCTACCCCTCCGGGGTGCCGCCGGCTCAGGATGACACTTGCGCAATTCGACCACGGCCGCGCCTTCTACTCCGGCGCTTTGCCCCAGAGCTCCGTCAGCCGTTGATCGCGCCCGCAGTTGTAGCGGTAGAACTTGTAGCGCACTGGATTCTTTTTCCAGTAGTCCTGGTGGTATTCCTCAGCGCGCCAGAAGTCGCCGGCGGCCACGATTTGGGTAGCGACCGGCTTGTTGAACCTCGCCTCCACCGCGCGCTTCGATTCCTCAGCGAGGCGCTTCTGCTCCGCGTCGTGGTAGAAGATCACGCTTCGGTACTGCGGCCCGTGATCGCAGAATTGCGCGTCGACGGCCAGCGGATCGATGTCATGCCAGAACGCATCCAGCAGCTTCGCGTAGCTGATCTTCTTCGGATCGAAGATCACCTCGACCGACTCGGCGTGTCCGGTCTGACCGGTCTCGACCTCCTCATAGCTT
>DASQGS010000034.1:0-4222 GCA_035632455.1 Thermoanaerobaculia bacterium
GACCGGCCGCCGGTACTGCTCGGTCAGGACGACGCGGCCGTCGCCCGACTCGGCGAGGATGACGACTGCGCTCTTCGCTTTCTTTCGCTCGACGTACTCCCAGCCGTCGCGCTCGCAGACGAAAACGTGCTTACCCTCGAATATCCGTCGACTCGACATCGTCGCTTCCCTTCATGGCTCTGACTCGCCCGCGGAGATTGCGGACGACTGCGGAGCTGCAACTATTTCGCCGTTCTTCTCGATCTGATGTCAGAAGCTCCAAGGCTTCGACTCAGAGGCTGTGCAGAAATCGAGCGAACCGACAGTCTGTCATCCCGAGCTGCCGAAGCCGCTCGGGTGGATGGAACGGCGGAGAGCGGCGGAGGACAGCGAGGGATCCCCCGCACACACCGGCCGGGCGGGGGATTCCTCGCCGCGCTTCGTCGCTCACCACCGACCCACCACCCCAGCGATTCCGCCCGCTCGGAATGACAGTCGCCCCCCTGCGATCTCTGCTCAGTCTCTCAGTCGAAGAGGGAACCCTGCCCCGTACGACGGCGAAACCCCTCAACGGACAGGTCGACGTCGATCTCGTTCAATCCGGCCTTGCGACAAGCGACCTCGAACAGCGCGCGAATCTGATCGGCGAACGGTCCTTCGCCGCGCTGCCTGAGACTCCACTGCGCGTCGTAGAGCTTTCCGCCGCGGAGCTCGCGAATGCGGTTGAGGACCTTCTCCTTCCGCGCCGGGAAGTGCTCCCCGACCCACCGTTCGAACAGCGGAGCGACGGCCCAGGGGAGGCGCAGCACGACGAAGCCGGCCCGGCTCGCACCGGCCTTCTTCGCCGCTTCCAGGATTTTCGGCAACTCGTGATCGGTGATCGCCGGAATGACCGGCGCAACCATCACGCCGACAGGAATCCCGGCGTTCGCCAGCGCCTCGATGGCCGCGAGTCGCAGCGCCGGCGACGAGGCCCGCGGCTCCATGATGCCGGCCAGCTCGGGATCGAGTGTGGTCACTGACACGAAGTCGGCGGCCGCCTGGAATCGCGCCAGCTCCCGCAGGTGATCGATGTCCCGCGTGACGAGGTGGCTCTTGGTGATGATGGCCACGGGATTCCGGAACTCGGCGAGAACGCCGAGACAGCGCCGGGTCAGCTCGAGCTTCCGCTCGATGGGCTGGAACGGATCGGTGACGCCGCTGATGGCGATCGTCTGCGGCTTCCACTTCGGCGCGTTCAGCTCCTCGCGCAGCAACTCCGGGGCGTCCTCCTTCACCACGATGCGCGTCTCGAAATCGAGGCCTGCCGAAAAACCGAGGTACTCGTGCGTCGGCCGGGCGAAGCAGTAAATGCAGCCGTGCTCGCAGCCGCGGTACGGGTTCACGCTCGCTTCGAAGCCGACATCGGGGGAGTCGTTGAAGGCGATGATCGTGCGCGAGGGATCGCGGAGGTAGATCGTCCGCGGCGCGCCGGGATCGCGCTCCGCCTCGTCGTCGAGTACGTATTCGAGCCGCTCGAAGCGGTTCTGCGGGTTCCATGAGGCACCGCGGCCGTGGATGGGGTGGTCGGGCATACGAGTACTGAGTGCTGAGTGCTGAGTACTGAGTGCGGTACTGAGTGCTGATTGCGGAAACGATACCGGATCTCAACTGAGAGGTCAGGGCTGAGGGCTCAAGACTTCAGCCGCGCTCTCTACGGCGACGCGATTTCAAGCACAGCGGTCCCGGTGATCTCTCCAGCACGTAGAGCGCGCAAGGCTTCATTCGCGTCCTCGAGGCGGTACGCGGTGCGCCTGGTCGTGAGGCGCAGGCCGGCGATCCGCCGGAAGAACTCGACTCCGTCGGAACGGGTGAGGTTCGCGACCGAGCGGATGACGCGCTCGCCCCACAGCAGCTCGTACGGGAACGAGGGAATGTCGCTCATGTGGATTCCGGCGCAGATGACCGTGCCGCCTTTGCGCACGTTCTCGAGTGCGGTGACGACGAGCGGCCCCGCAGGCGCAAAGATGATCGCGGCGTCGAGCTCGCGCGGAGGACGATCGCCGGAGCCTCCCGCCCAGGCCGCCCCCATGTCGCGTGCGAACGCCTGCCCCGCGCTGTCGCCGTCGCGGGTGAACGCGAACACTTCGCGGCCATCGGCATTCGCGACCTGGACGAGGATCTGAGCCGCCGACCCAAAGCCGTAGAACCCGATCGTGCGTGCCTCAGCGGCCAAGGTGTACGCGCGGAAGCCGATCAACCCAGCGCAGAGCAACGGCGCCGCTTCGACCGCGCTGTACGAGTCGGGCAGACGAACACAGAAGCGGGCGTCGGCCGCCGCGTATTCGGCGTAGCCGCCGTCGATCGTATAGCCGGTGAAGCGCGCAAAATCGCAGAGGTTCTCCCGCCCTGCGAGGCAGTAGCGGCACTCACCGCACGTCCAGCCAAGCCACGGCACGCCCACGCGGTCGCCTTTCGCGAATCCGGCGCTGCCGCTTTCCTCGACCACTCCGGCGATCTGATGGCCGAGGACGAGCGGCAGCTTCGGACCGGGAAGCTCACCGTCGACGACATGCAGGTCCGTCCGGCAGACGGCGCAGCACTCGACGTGGATCAACAGCTGCCCCTCGCGAATTCGCGGCACGGCAACCTCGCGCAAGACGAGTGGCGTTCGCGCGGCGTCGAGAAGCATGGCGCGCATGAGGACCGTATAGCGCAACCGGCCACCGGTGTCATTACGAGCGAAGCGAGGAACCTGGGTGGCGGGCGCGACGCCTTGAACGCAGCGCGGCACGCGCGCCCCCGGGATCCTCGCTACGCTCGGAATGACACAGTCATTTCCCTTCATCGTCACGCTGCCGGGATCTCGCGCATCCTTCGCAACGCCGGCGCCCACCAGGCCACGATGGCCACGACCACCAGCGTCATCGTGCCGCCGAAGATCACCGAAGGAATCGTCCCCATCAGCCGCGCCGCGAGGCCGGACTCGAAGGCGCCGATCTCGTTCGACGAGCCGATGAAGATCTGGTTGACCGAGGCCACGCGACCGAGAAGATGCTGCGGCGTCATCGTCTGGATGAGCGTGCCGCGGATGACCACGCTCACGTTGTCCGCCATTCCACTGAGCGTCAGCAGGCCGACGGAAAGCGCGAAACTGCGCGACAGCGCGAAGGCGATGATCGTCAGTCCGAAAATCGCCACCGCCACGAAGAGTGCAAACCCGGTCCGCCGCATCGGCGGCCTGTGTGCGAGGTACATCCCGGTGATCAGCGATCCCACCGCCGGCGCGGCGCGCAGCACGCCCAGGCCTTCCGGCCCGGCGCCGAGGAGTCGCGCGAAGATCGGCAGGAGCGCCGTGGCCCCGCCGAAGAGCACCGAGAAAAGATCGAGCGTCAACGCCGCGAGGATCACCGGCTGCTCGAACACGAAACGGATTCCGATGCGAAGACTTTCGCTGACGGGCATGGCCGTCGTCGTCGGCGCAGGCGCGCCGCGATGCGCGATCAGCATCACCGCCACGATCGACAGCGCCATCACGACAGACACGGTGGCATACGCAGCAACCGTTCCGGCGAAGCCGTAGATCAGCCCTCCCACGGCCGGCCCGATCACCGCCGCCAGCTGCCACGAGGAGCTGCGCCACGTGACCGCATTCGCGTACAGCTCACGCGGCACCACGTCCGCCGACAACGCCTGGAACGCAGGCCGCGCAAAGCTCCGGGCGATCCCGCTGAGGAAGATCACGAGGTAGATCGGCCAGACGTGGCCGCGAGCGATCATTCCGCTCCAGGTGAACACGAGCAACGCCACTGCGGACACCAGCATGCCGAGCGTGCCGGCGATGACGAGCATCCGCCGTGACAACCGGTCGGCAACGTGTCCCGCATACAGCGCCACACCGATGAACGGCACGGCCTCGGCCAGTCCGATCATGCCGAGAGAAAGCGGATCGCGCGTGACGTCGTAGACCTGCCAGCCCACCACGACGATCTGCGCTTCACGCGCGATCGTCGACGCGGCATAGCTGATCACCAGCCAGAGAAAATCGCGCACGCGCAGCGCGGCGTAGGGATCGTGTTTGGTCGACAAGCGGCGGCGGAGTTTACAACGAAGGGAATGTCATCCTGAGCCGGCGAAGCCGCGGGGAAGGTTGGGCGGGGGAGCGGCGAAGCGCGGCGAAGGACCCGGAACGTTCGAACGCGGGCTGCTCAATGAATTCTGTGTGAGCGGTGACGATCTCCACCCGACCACCCGCCCTGCGGGG
>DASQGS010000035.1:0-6984 GCA_035632455.1 Thermoanaerobaculia bacterium
GGATCTTGCCGAGGTCGAGGGGCAGGAAGTCGAAGAAGAGAGTCCGGTCCGTCTTGGTCGCCAGCGAGAGCATCTTGCTCTTATGGTTCGACGGAAGGGAGTCGTACACGAACTGGAGATTGGTCGTTTTTCCGCAGAGTCCGGGGCCGTAGTAGACGATCTTTGCGGTGATCTCCTTCGTCGCGTAGTTGAACAGAACCATGGGACCAGTGAGCGTAGCGGAGGGGTGGCCGAGTGTCAAACGTCTGCAGTTTTGGTTGCGAAACGGATGTGTGCAAGGCCGCAATCAGACGGATGGGACGGATAGGACTTGATGGGACGGATGGGACAGATGGGCGCGCGTTCCTTCTTGACTCCGCTCCGCTTCGGCCTACAATGCGCCTTCCGTTCTTTCTCAATCGAGCCTGTTGCGGTTGAGCGGCGCTCGTAGCGTCCGCTCCAGGGAAGCCGGTGCAATTCCGGCGCGGCCCCCGCCACTGTTCACCGGAGACGACTCATGCCTGGCCCAGCCGGGCCCCCACTGCGCGCTTGTCGCGGGAAGGGAGCATGAGAAGGACGACCCGGAAGCCAGGAGACCGACCGCAGCGGCACCAACAAGTTCCTCCGGGGTGTGGGGAGTGGATTCGACTCCTCGCGCTTCGAACCCGCTTCGGAGGGAAGCGAAGGAGTCGCCAGTGAAACCGGTCATCCTGTCTTTCGTCCTCTCGTCGTCCATTCTCGTCGTAACCGCATTTGCCCAGACCCAAGCAGTAAGCACAGCATCCGCTCCAGTCACCGAAGAGATCGTCGTCACCGCCTCCGCGTTGCCGGAGAAGATCGAGTCGACTCCTGCATCGGCGACGGTAGTGACGCGCGATGAGATCGAGCAGCGCGGCGCTCGCGATCTCGCCGACGTCCTCCGTGAAGTACCGGGTCTCACGATCAGCAGGACCGGCTCCGAGGGAAAGGCGACGTCGCTCTTCACCCGCGGCTCAAACTCGACGCACACGCTGGTCCTCTGGAACGGCATCGAGCTGAACAATCCCTACTTCTCCGGATATGACTGGGGCCGCTTTTCGACTGCCGGTGTCGAGCGAGTGGAGATCGTCCGCGGGCCCTTCTCGGCGCTTTACGGCTCGGAGGCCGTAGCGGGTGTTGTCAATGTCTTGACCACACCGAGCCGGAGCTCTTTGAGCGGCAGCTACGAAAGCGGCTCGCACGGACTGCAAAACGCGCGAGCCGGCGGCACATACGCCGGAACTTCGCTAACTCTTGCGGCGGACTTCGAGCATCGTCAGGACGACGGTTTCAATCCGAACGACGACTTCTCTCAGAACGTCGAAAGCCTCCTCTTCCGCTGGTCGCCGTCGAAGCAATTCTCGCTCGGCGTGGCAGTGCGGCATACCTCCTACGATCTCGGGATTCCGTTCAACACCAACGCCGACGGCACGCAATTCATCCCGAGCCCGCAACGCCGGCAAAAAGGAACCGAGCAGCAGATCGCGATTCCGATCCAGCAGAGCCTGGGCGGAGCTTTCTCGTATGACCTTGCGCTGTCGGAAAGCCGTCGCAGCGACGATTTCACGGATCCTCAGGATCCATTCGGCACCGTCACCACGGCCACCGCGTCGACGACTCGCCGCGCGCGACTGACCACGCGAACGATCACGACTGTCGGCACGATCGTCGCCGGCGGGGAGTACGAGCGGGCCGTGGTCAACGATCGCAACAACTTCGGCGTGAATCTCAGCGATGACCGGCGCAGCAGCAACTCTCTGTTCGCCGAGGATCGGATCTCGAAGCCGATCGGCGGCAGCTGGCGCTTCGAGATCAGCCTGGGCGCGCGGTACGATCGGTTCGACACGTTCGGCAGCCAGACTTCACCGCGGCTCGCCGCGGCCTGGATCAGAGGCAGCCACAAGATTCGCGTCGGATTCGGCGAGGCATTCCGCGCGCCGTCGGTCGGCGAGCTCTACTTTCCGTTCTTCGGAAACAGCAAGCTCAACCCGGAGCACAGCCGAAGTGCCGAGCTCGGCTACGACTACTCCTTCGGCCGAAGCGGCCTTTTCTCGATGACGCTGTTCCGCAGCACGTTCCGCGATCTCATCATCTTCGACAACACCACGTTTCGTTTCGGGAACGTCGGACGTGCCCGCAGCGAGGGCGTCGAGCTTGGCTTGTCGGCGAATCTCACAAGCGCGCTCTACTCACAATTCAGCTACACCTATCTCGGGACGCGGCAGGATGAGACCGGGCAAGCGCTGCTTCGACGACCGCGAAACTCGGGCTCGATCTTCCTGGGATACCGGCTGGGAAGCCTCGATACGAACATCGCCCTTCAGCACACGGGCCAGCGGCTCGACGTGCTGCCGGTCGCGCCGTTTTCGAACGTGACTGCCCGCGCCTACACGACGATCGATGTCAACGCGCAATGGCACCTCGCCCACGTCACGCCGTTCGTGAAGATCGAGAACGCTGGCAACAAACGGTACGAAGAGGTGCTGGGATACCGTTCGCCGTCACGACGGGCGAGCGTGGGACTGCGGTTTGGATTGTGAGCACGGACGGCGAAGGATCTCGGGCGAGGGCGGTTTTCGCAAGGGAGATCCTTCGGCCGCTCTCACCCTCCGGGGTCCGCCGCCTCAGGATGACACAGGGCTCTACTGCGGAGACGTCACGCTGATCGGCACCTGTGTCCTGCTGCTGATGTGGATGTCTCCGTCCTCGGAGTAGAGCTCGACGCGCTCGCCGCCGCCGTTGATCTTTCCAGTGGCGCGGATGCGGGTCTTGCCGTTGGCCTGGTCCTTCCGAATGGTGAGGCCGTGGAAGTCGGAGTGAATGCTGTCGCTGTCGGGGTCCGAGGTCAGCACCGTGGCGTCGACATCGGCCGCGAACCGCGGACCGGCATTGAAGATGACGTTGCCCTGGTAGGCCTTGGCTTCGATCTTCTGCGTTCTGGCAGAAGCGTCGACGGTGATGGTGATGTCTCCGGAGTGGGTGTCGGCGGAGACAGGTCCCGCCGCCTGGCGAACGATGATGTCGCCGCCGTCAGAGTGAATGTTCGTCGGTCCGGCCGTATAGAAAAGCTGCACGATGCCACCACCGGTGGAGATGATGCCGCCGGAACGCGCGCCGCGGACAAGGACGTCGCCGGCTCGCGTGCGGGCGATGAGCCAGCCCGAGATCTCGCCGAGATTCAGCGGTCCGCCGAGGGAGGTCACGGTGCATGATCCCGTGACGGTGTCGAGCTCGACCTCGCCTGCGCCGGTGTCGACCCTGGCATCGCCGCGTACCTGGCCGACTTGAACGTTGCCGACGTTCGTGGAGAACGTCCAGTTGCCCTCGATGATCGGCTGCTGGATCGTCCGCGAGATGAGCGGCACGGGGCGCGGCGGCGCGGTTCGATCGCTGGTCATAATCTGAATGACCGAATGCGCGTCGGCGGGCTTGGTACCGCGACGTAGCAGAAACGAGCCATTCATCAGACTGGTCGTCGAGATCGTCGGTCCGCCGGAGGAATTCAGATTGCCGCGAAACACCGAGCCGTTGAACAGGCCGCGAACCGGGAGATTGGTGAGGTAGTCACCCTTGATGGTGTTCGCGAGCCACTCGACGCTGGCCTCCGGGGACATGTACACCTGAATCTGTCCGTTGATGCTGCTGAGCAGGGCATTGGCAACGGGGCGTCCCGCGTACTCGACGATCACGTTGCCGTTGATGCTCTCGACGATCGTGGCACCGGAGACGTCGTCGAGGCGAATGGTCCCGTTGACGTTCTTCACTGTCACATTGCCGGAGATATTCGCGACGTGGATGTGATCGCTCGAATGCGACACGATCTTCACATGCACGGTTCGCGGGACTCGGATCGTGTAATCGATCGCGCTGATCCAGCGCGGATTGCGCAACATGGGAAGGACGGTCCTGACGGACCGCAACCGACTGTCGCCCTCGGTGTAGACCTGAGTCTGGTCCCGGCCCTCCTGGAGCGCAGCCTTGTCGATGCCGGTCGTGGTCTTCCGGAACGTCACCATCATGCCGGGAGCATCCACACCCACGACTTCGATGTTGCCGAGCGTGTTGTCGATCCAGAACGAGCCGCTGATGTCGAGGGCGTATTCCTTGGAATAGCTCTCGGTGTAGCTAAAGTCCTTCGTACCGGCATCCTTCGCGAAGGCGTTCGTCGCGATCAGGAGTACCGCTGCCGTGAGCAGTGTGCGATTGCGAAGTCTCATTTACGGGCGAACGTGGCTCAGTGCCTCGGCGGCCTTGACTCGGACGTAGAGAACCTCGTCGTCCTGGCCAGCCTTCTGACGGAGTGTGTCGAGCGCAGCGGCGTCCAGAGGCTCGCCGCTGCTGGCCAACCGGGCCAGGGCCTCCACGGCCTTGAGCCGGACTGCCGGGTTGGGATCGCTCTTGAGCGCTTCGATGAGAGCCTGACGCGTGTCTGCAGTCAGACTCGGCGGCAGTGACTTCAGCGTGTCGACGGCTTTGATGCGGACTCCCTGGTGCTCGTCGTTGCGGAGCACGTTGGCCAGCGCCTTCGCAATCTCCGGATCCGCCTTTGCGGGATCGGAGTAGGCCGCGCGGACCCAGTCGATGGCGCGGGAGCGCGACGGCGACATGCGATCCTCGTTCTCCAGCACGTACGACAAGAGGCGGACCATACTCTTATCGGTCGGTTTGCCGTTGACGGTGACGTGGGATGTGATGTCGAACGAGACGCCGATTTGGTCATCGTTCGGACTGCCATTGACGAACTGCACATTCTCGATGTTCGGGCGCCCTTCGATGTTCGGACTGACAGAGCTGGCCTGAAGCACGCGATTCTCGGCGATCGAGAACGGCGCGAGGGCCGGCTGTATCGGCCTCACGCTCTCGACAATCGCCGGCGAAGAACCGAGGCGAATCGGTGCGGTGCGCCCGCCGGCCCAGTACGAGCCGCCGACCAGAAAGACCACGGCGGCTGCCTGGGCAACGTAGCGAACCCAGCGACGGCTGGTAATCGAGACCACGTTGGCCGGCGGGAGAACTTCGGCCAGGAAGCGGTCTCGGACGCGGGACGGAACCTCGACCTCGGGTAGCTCGGCGAGAAACTGCCACGTCCCCTTCAGGTCAAGCCACTCCTGGGAGCATTCAGCACAGCCTTCGATGTGCCGGTGAGTCCGTTCACGGCTCTCCGAGTCGAGCGACTCGGTCAGCAGGAACGGCATACTCTCTCGCATCAAATCGCACTCAGCCATCGGCCACCTCCGCGCGTCTCTACGGACAGCGCTTTCTTCAACGTTTCCATTGCCCGGAAGACGCGGGTCTTGACCGCGCCTTCGGAGCAGCCGGCGATCTGGGCAATCTCAGCGTACGAGAGCCCTTGATAACGCGACAGCAGGATCGCCTCCCGCTGTTCCGGCGTCAGCACCTGCAGCGCCTTCTGGATGCGCAACTCGTTCTCCCGGGTCTCCAATCGCCGATCCGGCCTTTCCTCGCTCGAAGCAGGCAGCGAGATCAGCACCTCTTCCGTTTCCTTGGTCTTGTTGTCGGCCTTGCGAAGGTAGTCGCGGCACCAGTTCGCCGTGATCGAGAACAGCCACGTCGAGAGCTTGGCATCGCCATGAAACTGGTTCGCGTGCTTGAGCATCTTGACGAAAACTTCCTGGGTCGCGTCCTCGGCGGCCTCGCTATTCTTTAGAAATCGGAAGGCGAAGTTGTAGATCCGCGCGCTGTACCGGTCGTAAATCTCGGACGCCGGGGTGAAGTCACCGGCCTGAACGAGCTTCATCAGCTCTTGGTCGCTCAGGTGCTTCATCTCCCGCGTTTCTGTGTGGTAGGACGATGGCATTGTTGAAAGGTTACGGAGCCGTGTCGGTGTGCGGCGAGGCAGGAAAGACAGGTCCGGGCCAAGCTGATGGCGAGGCGCCCGAGACGGCCGGCTCCCCCTTCTCGCCGCTTCGAACAACGCCAGCCGGAAGTTCATTCGCAGGAATCGGATGCGAGCCGGCGGGCCCGAACAAATCCGCGCTGTCGTTCACCGACGGATAGGCCGGATTTGGCAGCGGCGGCTCGATGAATGCGATCACCAGTGCGAAGAGGTTGATCAGGCAGAGCAGCACCTCGGTGTCGCCGAAGTTGAACTCGAAAAGGCCCGCGTACGTCAGCCCCACGGCGATCGCCACGCCTGCCTGGGCAAACTCGCGCCGCGGTCCCCGCCACGCACGCCCGCATTCGCGCAGGAAGAGGATGATCAGCATGAAGTAAGCGATCAAGGCCACGATTCCGCGCTCCGCCCAGATCTGCACCGGATTGTCGTGCAGATGCGGGATTTTGAACCGCGGCGCGTCGTGGCTGCGGTAGAACGGGTACACCTCCACGATGTTCGCCGGTCCGACCCCCAGGAGCGGGTAGTCCTTGATGATCTCCACGCCCGCCTGGACCATCCGGACGCGGTCAAGGTTCGACGACTGCTTCAGATTGAACGTCGAGACCAGACGGCTGAAGAGCGACAACGGCATGAACGTGATGAAGAGCACGAACAGCGGCGCCGCGTACGCGATCCAGCGGACTCGGATGAGCAGGATCAGGATCGTCACCGCGGCGATCCAGCCGATCCAGACGCTGCGGGTGAACGTCAGCAGCAGGGTCAGCGTGATGACGGCTGTGCCGGCAATGAGCCACGGTCTCCGGTAGTACAGCGTTAGGACGAAATAGAGAAGCGACAGCGCCAGCAGGAGCCCGGAGAACGTCATGACGTGCGCCGTCGGCCCGGTGATCCGGTGCTCGAGATCGCGATGGTCGAGGAGTGCGTACTGAGCGAGTCCCATCGCGGCGATGAACACACCGAAGAACAGGAACGTCCGCAACAGAAGAACGCGGCTCCGCGGAATCTCCCGGAACAGCATCAGCGCGAGCGGGAACAGCGTGAGCTTGATCCAAAGCGCGCTCTCGCCGAACGAGTGCATGGCGCGGTCGGCCGTGAGCGCCGAGATCGTCGACGCGATCGCGTAGATGAAC
>DASQGS010000036.1:0-2247 GCA_035632455.1 Thermoanaerobaculia bacterium
GATGCGCGGGAGCTCTTCCCAATCGCCATGAGTCCGGACGAGTACGCCGCCCGCCATGCGCATCAGTGGTACTGCTTTTCTTTCGATGATTATCGGTATTCCGATCCCGGACTCGACCGCTGGGTTCAGCGCCTTGGCGACATTCTGTTCGAGCGCGACGGTGCTCCGTCGATCGACGAGTTGCGTGCGCGGTATCTGAGCGAGGATGAGCGCCGCCAGATCGCCGATGAAAGGGCCCATTCGCCATTTGGCGACGAAGAGTAAGCCCATGATGCGAGCGATGCTGGTCACAGTGCTTTTCGTGATCGCTGTCCCGTCGCAGGCGATGAGCTCGCGGGCGATGCGCGCATTCGGCGGCGATCTCGAGGCTCTCCGCCGCCAGCTTGCGGTGACCAGCGTCTCGGCGGCAATTGTCGATCACGGAGGAATCGCCTGGTCTCGCGACTACGGGGCCGCCGGCCCGGACACGCAATATCCGATCGCATCGATCACCAAATCGTTGGCGTCCGTGGCGTTGATGCAACTAGTCGAGCAAGGAAGGCTCTCGATCGATCAGCCTGTGGAAGATCCCGGCGCCGCGCCGAAGACGACCATCGTCAACTACCTTTCGCATACATCCGACGGCCCGTATTTTCTTTACAGTAGCGAGCGCTATGCGCGGCTCGGCCCGATCATCGAGCGCGCCGCGGGCATGTCCTTCGCCGAGTTGCTCCAGAAGAACATCTTCAAGCGGGCCGGAATGCGCGACAGCGTGCTCTCGGCGGCGGAGGCACGGCACATGGTGGCGCTGAGCGAGCCGTATACGACGCGGTTGTCGCCTGCCGCCGGCGTCATTGCCACGGCCCGCGATCTCGCGCTCTTCGACGCCGCTCTCGATCGCGGCGATCTGATCTCGACCGCCGGGCGCGAGCGCCTGTTCACGCCGCAGACGCGCGCCGATGGCACGCCGCTTCCCTACGCTCTCGGATTCTTTGCCGAGGTCGTCGGCGGAGAGCGCGTCGTGTGGGGATACGGGCAGGAGCGGACGAACTCCGCGCTCTATCTCAAGCTCCCCGACCGGCACCTCACGCTCATTGTTCTGGCGACAGGGAATGCGTTTTCCGATCCCTTCTGGCTATTGTTTGGCGAGGTACGGCGCTCTCCGCTTGTTCTTGCGTTTCTGCATCACGCCGGAGTGCGAACGATGCCGGACGACAGGACCGTTGTTCAGGCGATGGCGCTCGCAGCGACGAAAGAGAAGGCCGAATCGAATGCCCTGCTGCACAGAGTTCTGGACAAGGCCATCGATCCGAGTCAAGCCGACGGGGCCCTGCTTGCGACATTGGCGCGATGCGGCGACGCAGCCTTGCGCGCGAAAGGAGAGCAGATCGCCGCCATGCTCCTCGCACGCGATCCGGACCATCCGCGTCTGCTTTTCGATCTAGCCGTCCTACGCGAGCAGGACGGCCGGCCGGGCGACGCCCGACCGCTATTCGCACGTCTGGCAAGCCAGACGAATCTCTCGTCAACTACCATCGTCAAGATCAGCGCGGAGCACGCGGCAAGCGCGATACCGTGAGATGAGACGGCGAGGATCAATTTTCTTCAAGCCGGTGGCACTCTGCGCGACGTATCTTTCGTCTCACGATGATTGAGGAGCTTTGCAATGACCCGGTTCAGCGAAGAGCGGTTGATCGAATTCGGGGAAGCGTGGGCGCGGGGAGATGTCGAAGCCTTGATGACGTTCATCGCTCCCGACTGCACGTACAGCGCCTCCGCTGGTCCGGAGCCGGGTGAGACCTTCGTCGGCCGCGACGCTGTGCGTGCCGGATTCATCAAGATGCTGAAGCACGATGCGTCCGGGACCAGCAAGGCTGGGCGGGTCTTCGTATCCGGCAACGTCGGCATCGCCGAATGGTCTTATGAATTCACCGGCGATGACGGGCGCAAGACGGAGGTACGGGGCTGTGATCTGTTCGAATTCTCCGGCGATCTCATTCGCCGGAAGGATGCATTCCGGAAGACGTTCGCTGCCACCGGTGGACAAGACGCGCGAACAGTCGAGTGAGCGCCCCGGCGGGGCGCTGGATTTGCATGATTTCCAGCGCCCCTCGCGGGGCGCCACAAACATTTTGGATGGCTACCGCTAACCGGTGGCAGCGTCTCCGCGCTGCCACCGGCTAATCGCCGACGCGCCTCCGGCGCGATCTGATCTTCGTGATTCCTGTGAAGACAGCGGTGGTTCATTCCCTCAAGACCGGCCGCCCC
>DASQGS010000037.1:0-3814 GCA_035632455.1 Thermoanaerobaculia bacterium
ATGACCGGGATCGTCTCGCGCGGCGGCTCGATCATGGCGAAGTGGTGCCTCGCGCACCACAAGGAGAGCTTCCTCTACACGCATTTCGAGGAGATCTGCGAGATCATGAAGGCCTACGACGTTTCGTTTTCTTTGGGAGACGGTCTACGTCCGGGGTCCGGGTATGACGCGAACGACGAAGCCCAATTGTCAGAATTGAGAACCCTGGGTGAGCTCACGCAAATCGCGTGGAAACATGACGTACAAGTCATGATCGAAGGGCCGGGCCACGTTCCCATGCAGCTCATCAAGGAGAACATGGACATTCAGTTGAAGGAGTGCCACGAGGCGCCGTTCTACACGCTGGGACCCCTGACCACCGACATCGCGCCGGGCTACGACCACATCACGAGCGCGATCGGCGCGGCGCAGATCGGCTGGTACGGCACGGCGATGCTCTGCTACGTGACGCCGAAGGAGCACCTCGGCCTGCCCAACAAGAAGGACGTGAAGGACGGCATCATGGCGTACAAGATCGCCGCGCACGCGGCTGACCTCGCGAAAGGCCATCCCGGAGCGCAGATCCGCGACAACGCGGTCTCCAAGGCGCGCTTCGAGTTTCGCTGGGAGGACCAGTTCAACCTCGGCCTGGACCCCGACACGGCGAAGGATTTCCACGACGAGACGCTGCCGAAGGACTCGATGAAGGTGGCGCACTTCTGCTCGATGTGCGGACCGCACTTCTGCTCGATGAAGATCACGCAGGACGTGCGCGACTACGTCGAGAGCGGCATGAAGGAGAAGTCGATCGAGTTCGTGAAGAAGGGCTCCGAGATCTACCAGAAGCAGTGAGGATGGGGCTCGCTGCCCTCGGCGTGCTGGCGGCGGTCGTCCTCGCCTTTCCGCTCGCGATCTTCTTTCTCCAGGACCGGCTGATCTTCTATCCGCAGCCGCTCGACGAGGCGGGCCGGGCGGAGGTCCGCAGAAGGTTCTCGGCGGAAGAGATCTTCCTCACCGCGAAAGACGGCAAGCGGCTGCACGCCTGGCACATCCGGGGCGAGCCCCTGGTCATCTATTTCGGCGGCAACGCCGAAGAGGTCTCCTGGATGATCGAGCAGGCGAAGGCGCAGACGCCGGGCGTCGGCTGGCTGCTCACCAGCTACCGCGGCTACGGCGCGAGCGAGGGGGCGCCTTCGGAAGCGGCGATTTCGGCCGATGCGCTGCGCTGGTACGACTACATCGTGGAGAAGGAGAAGCCTTCGAGGATCGTCGCTTTCGGCCGCAGCCTCGGCAGCGGCCCGGCGGTGTATCTGGCTTCACGCAGAAAGCTCTCCTCGGTCATTCTCGCTACGCCCTTCGACAGCCTGGTCGCGGTCGCGAAGCGCTACTACCCCCTCCTCCCCGTGGGCCTGATGCTGCGGCACCGCTTCGAATCGGTCGAGCTCGCGCCGAAGATCGAGGTGCCGCTGCTCTGCCTCGCCGCTACGCACGACGACGTGATCCCGCCGGCGCACGCGCGCCGTCTCTACGACGCCTGGGCGGGGCCGAAGGACTGGGTCGACCTCGTCGGCGCGGGGCACAATAGTACGGACGGCGTACCCGCCTTCTGGCAGAGCATCCGGTCGTTTCTGCAAGAATCGCCCGCTTGAAGAAGACCTGACCGATGGACCTCCTGATTCTCGCCAAGGCGCTCATTCTCGGCATCGTCGAGGGGCTGACCGAATTCCTGCCGGTCTCGAGCACCGGCCACCTCATCCTGGCCGGCGATCTCCTCGGCGCGAACGACGAGCGCTGGAACGTGTTCAACATCGTGATCCAGACCGGCGCGATGCTGGCGATCGTCTGGGAATACCGCGCGCGGTTCTTCAAGCTGGACCTGCATCTGTACA
Source organism: Thermoanaerobaculia bacterium (assembly GCA_035632455.1). Taxonomy (GTDB): domain Bacteria; phylum Acidobacteriota; class Thermoanaerobaculia; order Gp7-AA8; family Gp7-AA8; genus DASQGS01. Next base: position 1,869 of record DASQGS010000037.1, read on the forward strand.
GGAATCTCCTCATTGCCTTCGTGCCGGCGGCCGTGATCGGGCTGCTGTTCTCCAAGTACATCAAGGCCTATCTCTTCCACGCCGTGCCGGTGGCGCTCGCTTTCATCGTCGGAGGTATCGTGATTTTGCTGGTCGAGCGAAATCCCGACAGGATTTTTCGCATAGAAGAATCCCGGAACATGACCTGGCTGGACGCCCTCAAGGTCGGAATCGCGCAGTGCTTCGCGCTGATTCCGGGAACCTCCCGCTCGGGCGCGACGATCATCGGCGGGATGCTGTTCGGCCTCTCGCGCAAGGCCGCCACCGAGTTTTCCTTCTTCCTCGCCGTGCCGACCCTCGTCGCGGCCGGGGGCTATGACCTCCTCAAGCACCGCGCGCTCTTCTCCGCGAGCGATGCGCCGCTCTTCGCGGTCGGCATGGTCTCCGCGTTCGTCTCCGCTTTCATCGTCGTGCGCTGGCTGATCCGCTATGTTGCTACGCACGATTTCAAGCCGTTCGCCTGGTACCGCATCGCCTTCGGAATCGTGATTTTGGTCACGGCCTGGGCGGGGGTCGTAAATTGGTCCGAGTGAGACTTCCTACTCTTTGACACTCTGGACGCTGTCGTATATTGCGCCCATGAAACAAAGAAAAACGCTATCCCGCAAGCACCTAGGGAGCAGCCTGCGAGCGAGTCTTTCGGATACCGGCATTCGCCGCATGCAGCAGGCGCCGCTCTATGGCATTTCGCCCAAGCACCCGGGCAAACTGATCCAGCGTCTTCCGGACGGCTCGGAGATCGTGGGAACCTTCAAGAACGGCGTCTTCGTCAGTTCGAACGGCTAGGCCGCCCGGCTTCGGCGTGCGGTTAGAATCCGCGCGTGCAAGCGCTGCTGCGCCTCGCGAGGGGCATCGACCGCCTTAACGAGTTCATCGGCCGTTCCGTCGCCTGGCTCGGGCTCGCCGCGGTGCTCATCTGCGCCGCCGCCGCCACGGCGCGCTATGCGCTCAACATCGGCTCGAACGCCTGGCTCGAGATCCAGTGGTATCTGAACTCGGCCGTCTTCCTGCTGGTGGCCGCTTACGCGCTCAAGCGCAACGACCACGTGCGCATCGACGCGATCGCGGGGAGGCTGCCGCCCCGGTTCCTGGCATGGATCGACATCCTCGGCGGCATCTTCGCGCTGCTGCCGGCGATGATCATGATCGCCTGGTACAGCTGGCCGTCGCTCGCCAACTCCTTCCGCATCAACGAGTACTCGTCCGATCCCGGCGGGCTCATCCGCTGGCCGGTGCGGCTGCTCATTCCCGTCGCGTTCTCCCTGCTCGCGCTCCAGGGCGTGTCGGAGATCATCAAGCGAGTCGGGTTCCTGAAAGGGCTGGTGCCGGCCTCGGAGTTCGAGAAGAAGGAGCACGCGTCCTAGTGCCGGAGGACGCCTCCTGATGTCGCTCGAATTCATGGCGCCGCTCATGTTCGCCGGGCTGGTGGTGTTCCTGCTGCTCGGCTATCCGGTTGCTTTCTCGCTCGCCTTCACCGGCCTCGCCTTCGCCCTGCTCGGCATCGAGCTCGGCGTGCTGCAGCCGGCGCTCCTGCAGGCGCTGCCGGAACGGGTGCTCGGGATCATGGGCAACTCGACGCTGCTCGCGATCCCGTTCTTCACGCTGATGGGCCTGATCCTCGAGCGCAGCGGCATGGCCGAAGAGCTGCTCGATACGATCGGCCAGCTGTTCGGCTCGATCCGCGGCGGCGTCGCGTACGCGGTGGTGTTCGTCGGCGCGCTGCTCGCGGCGACGACGGGAGTGGTGGCCGCCTCGGTGCTCGCGATGGGCCTCATCTCGCTGCCGGTGATGATGCGCTACGGCTACTCGAACCGGCTCTCGACCGGCGTGATCGCGGCGTCGGGGACGCTCGCGCAGATCATTCCGCCGAGCCTCGTGCTCATCGTGCTCGCCGACCAGATGGGCAC
>DASQGS010000038.1:0-8023 GCA_035632455.1 Thermoanaerobaculia bacterium
ACGGCATCTGGGTCACGCACGGCTGCCGCGGCGAGTTTCTCGTCGAGGGGTCCGAAGGACGTCGAGAAGGCGAGGGCGAGGGCCGCGAGGGTCGGCGGGATGAGTACGATCGCGATCGGGATCGCGATCGAAGCGACTGGAAGCGCGATCCACAACATTTCCGCATCGTGACGTGCGAGTCGAAGGACAACCGCCGGAACCTCTGCCGCACCGAGACCCGTTTCGGCGTGGACATCCGCAAGCAGCTCTCGATCTCCGAGTGCCGGTTCAGGGATACCTGGGGCTACGACGTCGACGGCATCTGGGTCAAAGACGGCTGCCGGGCGGAGTTTTTCGTGCGAGTTCCGTAGTGTTCAATTGAGTCGATGGCAGCGTTGACCGCGCTGCCATCGGCCGTCTCGAGCCTTGGCCTTCGCGCCCTTCGTGAACCATTTGAGCGGGTGCCGACGCTCTCCCAATAGAGCAACTGACGCGAAGGCGCGAAGCGTTCACGACCCAATGACGAAGCACGCGAACATCCCCAGCCGCCGTGCGCGTCTGGCCTCCGAGCTGGGGCTCGAGCGCAACCTGATCCGCGTGTCGACGGGCATGCTGCTCGTCGCCCTCGGCGAGAATCTGTGGCGCAAGTTCCTCCCACGATTCCTGCAGGCGCTCGGCGCGCCCGTCCGCGCGGTCGGCCTGTTCGGAAGCGTCGAGGATTTTCTCGATGGCGTCTATCAGTATCCCGGCGGATGGCTGGGCGATCGCCTCGGCCGGCGCGCGGCGCTGCTGACCTTCGTGTCGATCGCCATCGCCGGCTATGCGGTCTATCGATTCGCCCCGAGCTGGCCCTGGATCGTGGCCGGCCTCTGCCTCGTCTCCGCCTGGACGAGCATGGCCAGCCCGACGCTGTTCGCGGTCGTCGGCGATTCGCTGCCGAAGGAGAGGCGAGCGATCGGGTTCACCGTGCAGGCGATTCTCAGGCGCCTTCCAATCATCGTGGCACCGGTTGCCGGCGGCCTAGTGATCGCGCGCATGGGTCTGGTCGGCGGCATGCGGACGCTGCTGACCGTGTCGTGTGGGTGCGGCCTCGTGGCCATCGTGGTCCTGAGCCGCGTGCGCATCGAGCGGATCGAGGGCGCGGAAACGAACTGGCGCGGCGTCTGGCGATCGTTCCCGCGCTCGCTTCGCTGGCTACTCGTGTCGGATGTGTTCATCCGAACGTGCGAAGGGCTGGTCGATGTCTTCCTTGTGATTTGGGCGACAACGATCGCCGGCATTTCCGCGCCGCGCTTCGGCGTGCTCGTCGCAGTGCAGTCGGTGACTTCGATCCTGGTGTATGTGCCTGCGGCGAGACTCGCCGATCGTTTCGGCCGGAAGCCGTTCGTGATCGCGACGTTTCTGGCGTTCGCCTGTTTTCCAGCCGCGGTCGTGATGTCGCACCGGTTCCTCGCGCTGGTCGCGGCGTTCATCGTCGGGGGGTTGCGCGAGGTCGGGGAGCCGTCGCGCAAGGCGTTGATCGTCGACTTCGCGCAGCCGGCGCTGCGAGCCCGCACAGTCGGCCTGTATTACTTCATCCGTAGTCTGGCGATCGCGCCGGCAGCGTTCATCGGCGGTCTGCTTTGGGAACAGCGTCCGTCATTGCCGTTTATCAGCGCGTTCGTGATCGGCCTGATTGGAACTGCGGTGTTCGCCGCGACGGTCGATGAGAGAGATGCAGGGTGAAGGTTTTGGAGTGTGGCGGCAGGGGCCGACGCTTTCGTTGACCACAGGCGACGGAACAGACAATCGCGCCTCGCACTCCGAGCGCTGCGAGGCCGCTCGCGCAGCGCTCGGGGTGTAATCTTCGCTCTTGACCGAGGAGACGACATGCCTACCACTCGAAGGCTTCCAGCGGAGATCGCCGCCGCAATCCGCGACGGAAAGATTCTGGCTATCCGCGCCGGCACCAAGCCGCATCGCTTCATCGGCATCTGGGCGGTGGTCGTGGAGGGCCGGGTCTTCGTACGCTCCTGGAGCCTGAAGCCACGGAGCTGGTACCGGATGTTTCTCGAGGAGCCGCGCGGCGCGATCGAGATCGGCGGCCGGAGAATTGCGATCCGCGCCGTGCACACGCGAAGCGAGCGCTTGAAAGATGCCGTCAGCGCCGCCTATCTTGCCAAATACAACACCTCCGGATCGATCAAGTACGCCCGCGACCTCGGCGGCCCGAAGTCGCGGGCGACGACCACGGAGCTCGTGCCGTTTCGCTGAGCGGCGCATTCGAGCCGCTGGTGTTTCGCGCGAACGGTTCACTGCACGATCGATACGACCATGTCCCTCGATCCCGAGCGGCCGCGGTCGTCGATGGCTCGAACTACGAACGATCCCGGCGTCGCAGGCCAGAGGAAGACCTTGCCGCTCCCGGCTTTGCCGACGTAGGTCTCGTTCACGAACCAGAACACCTCGGTCGCGTCCGCGTCTGTGACCGCGCGAAACGGGATCGATCGCTCGGCCGGTTTGAAGGCGCGCAGGGCGTACGATACGCCATTTGACGGCGAGGTGATCTGCGGCGGGTTTCCGCGCGCCGAAAGAGCCTCGACGTTGCAGCCCTCGACGCGGGCAGGGGGCGTGCGCCGCGGAATGCCCGCTTGTTTGAAGATCCGGAGCATGTCCGAGTCCCAGAATTCATAGACCTCTTTGTGGGTCGCCCCGCCATAAGGAGCGCAGGCCTCGAGCCCGGTGCGATCGTCGACGACGACCTGACGATGGACGTCGCAGAGTTTGATCGGCGATTTCCCGGGGATGAACCAAGTCGAGGCGAGGCGCTCGCAATACGGCCCAGGAAGCTGACCCGACACGGCACAGACGCCGATCTTGCGGACTTGCGGCGGAATGGTGCGCATCGGTCCGCGCAAGTGGTTTCGCCCGGCTCGCACAGAGTCGACGATGCGGAAGAACAGCGGAGCCGCGGCCTGGACGCCGACGAAGGCGGGATTGCCTTCATTGTCGAAATTGCCGATCCAGACGACCAGCACGTAAGGGCCGAAGATCCCCGCGGTCCAGGCGTCGCGGAAGCCGAAAGAGGTGCCGGTCTTCCAATAGACGGGCTCGGAGTCTGTCGCTGCCGCTTCAATCCAGCCTCGATCAGGCCTGGGATTGTCCTTGAGCATCTCCATGGTAGTGAACGCTGCATCTTCGCTCAGAATACGTGTGCCTTTGTCGAATGGGATCTCGTTTGTGCGGCTGAGCGGCCTGAGAATGCCGTCATTTGCAAGCGCCGCATAAAGGGCGGCTACCTCCTCCATTGTGACCTCGGCGCCACCGAGGACCAGGCCCAGGCCATAGTGCTGCTCAGACTTCAGTTGTGAAACGCCGGCCGACTTCAGGAATGAATAGAAGCTCGGATTCGTCAGCTTCGATGCCAGCGCCACGGCCGGGACGTTCCGGCTTCGGATGAGCGCCTCTTTCGCCGAGATCGGGCCGGTGAATTGGCCGTCGAAATTCTCCGGGCTGAATCCGCCGTAAGAGAGCGGCGAGTCTTTGAGCACAGTCAGCGGATGGATCAGGCCTTGATCGATGGCTAGCGCGTAGAGGAACGGCTTCAGAGCCGAGCCGGGAGAGCGCCTCGCGGCAGTGCCGTTGATCTGTCCCTGAATGCTGCCATCGAAGAAATCCGCCGAGCCAACCAAGGCCTTGATCTGCATCGACCGGTAATCGACGAGCATCGCTGCCGCGTTGTTGATTCCAATACGCCGCTCTTCCGTGACATACGAGTGCACATGCCGCTCAAGGAGGCGCTGCAGGCGGATATCGAGCGACGACGTCACCTCGGAGGCCGCGACTGTGGGCAGCAGCTCATTGACGAAATGCGGCGCAAGGAACGGTAGGCCGCCGGTGTCACGCATGACGATCGGCAATCGCATCAGCGCCTCGTCGCGCTTGTCGTCCGGGTGATTCGCGATCCATTGGCGATAGAGGTCCATCCGAGCGTCGAATAGCGGCTGATTGCGGCGATGCCCCGGCGTGCGCTGCTTCGGGCTCTGCGGGATGACCGCCAGGGTCAGCGCCTCGGGGAGTGTGAGTTTGTCGGAAGGCTTGCCGAAGTAAATCAGGCTCGCCGCCCCGACGCCTTCGATGTTCCGGCCATAAGGGGCGGAGTTGAGATAGGCCTCAAGGATCTGGCGCTTCGAATAGACGGCCTCGAGCGCGAGCGCTCGCGCGATCTGCCGCAGTTTCCCGGAGATCGTCCGCGTATTCAGGCCATAAGCCATGCGCGCGAGCTGCATGGAGATCGTGGATCCGCCGATGCGCCGCCCTCCCCGCCCGTATGTCGTCCACGCGGCGCGCAAGAGAGCGACAGGGTTCGCGCCGGGGTGAAGGTAATAATGCCTGTCCTCATGCAAGAGCACTGCCTCGACGAGCAGCGGCGAGATCTTCGCCATCGGTGTCTTGAGCCGGTACTTCTCATCGCCGGCGAGGGTCAGACGCAGGAGACGATGATTCGAGTCGTATACCGCAATAGATGAGGGGAGGCGATCGACCGGTGTGTGTCGCGCCGCTCGTGCAAGAAACAGGGAGGCGCTCGCCCAGGGAAGGAGAAAGGCGGCGATGGCGAGGGTCTTCTTGTGTTTCAGCATCCGCATTGACGACGTGTCATCCTGAGGCGGCGACACCCCGGAGGGGTAGAGCGTGCCGAAGGATCTCCTTGGCAGAAAACTCGATTCTCGGAAGGAGATCCTTCGCCGCGCTCCACCCCCTCCGGGGGTTTCGCCGGCTCAGGATGACACCTGTCTCACTTCCTCTCCACCGTAATCTTCCCTCCCGTCGATCTCGCCAGGATCGTTCGGTCATACATCGACTCGCCGAATGCCGGAGGAACCGTATAGACACCGGCATTCGTGGCCTTGATCTTGTAGATGAATTCCTTGACGTCGGGCAAGGCGTAGCCGTAGAGGACGATGCGGTCCTCGCGCACGTCGGCGTATTGGATCTGCCACGTCGACCCGGCCGAGCCGATCGGAGGTACCCATTTCGCCTCCGTCGCTGCAGCGTCGCCCTCCGGCTCGGATTCGACCTCGCCTTCCTGCGCCGGCTGCGTCTGCGTTTGCGCCTCAGCATCCGGTTGCGGGCTCGACGGTGCCTGCGGGCGCTCGGCAACGACTTCGAATCCGCCTGGCAGCAGGTCGGTGACGGCAATATTCGAATACTGTCCGCCACCTATCGTGCGCAGCTTCAAGTGGACCTCGATCTCGTCGCCGAGCTTGACGTGCTGCAATGGCTGTCCGCCGGCGGCCGTGTACTCGCGAAGCACTTCGAGCTTGTCCGCCGTCGCCTTCTGAGGAAGGGTCGTGTCGAAGCCGGCCTGGGTCAGGAGATAGAAGGCATTGAAGTCGCCGGTGCTGCCGAACTCCACGCGGGCGGCCTGATCCGAGACAGGAACCCGAGGGAAGAGGCCGGCCGGAAGAGGCAACTCGTGACTCTTGCCGTCGCGGCCTGTCTCGAGGATCGACAGCTTGCCCGTATCCTGCACGCCGACAGAACGCGCATAGGCGTCGAGAGCCAGAATGACATAAGCGGAAGAAAGAGTGTCGTAATGTCCAGCCTTGAGCGGGTCGACGATGGCATTGATCTCGTTACCGCCGAGCTTCCGCAGGCGATCGGGGAAATGGCGGGCGAGAATATAGAGCAACTGCGCGTCGCGAGTCAGGCCGTCATAGTATTCGTCGTAGTTGGCAGTCTGCGGGTCGCCGAGGCGTGAACCGGCGATCAGGTTTGACGCGAGCCGCTCCTGCTTGAGCATCTGGTAGGTCGCAGCGAGATAGATCCCAGCCAGATCCGTCGTCCACGTCGCCTTGTACTTCGCCTCCAGCCGTTTCTGCAACTCCGTTGCGTAATTCGTGGTCACGACTCCATTGCGCGTAAGGGTGTAGATGGCATACGCACGCACGCGTTCCTGATGGAGCGAGCTCCCTTCGCTCGCCGCGAGCTGGCTCAAGGAGCCCATGCTGGCATCGAGCATGTCCCTCGGGACGGCGAAGCCGCGCTCCTTTGCCTCGAGGAGGAAGTGCGTGGCATAGACGCTCGCAAACGGCGAGACGTGAGCATTGGCGGCCCAGAGACCGAAGGCGCCGTCGCCGTTTTGGCGCGATTGAAGCGTGGCGATGACGCTTGTGACCGGCTTCTCGGCGACGCCGTGCGCGTAGCCGAATTCCGGGCGGTCGTGCATCACGACGGCCGGCATGCCCTGGCTCACTAGCTGCTCCGTGCATCCATAAGGGACCTTCTCGAGGTAGGCCATCAATCCGCCCGCCAACCCGAGCGGGAGATGCGAGATCCCGGCCTGAAGCGTGCGGAAATCGGGATACATCGTGCGCGTGACCGGCACGGCCTCCTTCCCTTTGCGGACATAGCCCGCGCTGAGCGTCGTCAGATAGGGAAGGGGAGGTCTCACGCTCAAGTCGGTCGTGAATCGCGCCGACTTCGTCCCCATCGTGCTGCGGAATGTGAGCGAGGCCGAGCCGAGGACGGGGCGGGCTCTCAAACGGTAAATGGCCGTACCTTCGCGCATTTCGCCGGCCGCGACGGTCACCTTTCTGGCGCCGACCACCTCGAGATGGCGCGAGGTCTCGAGATCGAGCGAAAGCTGCGCATTGGGGCCCGAGCCCGGAACGTTATTGGCCACGGAGACGCTGATCTCGAAATCGTCGTCCGGAGCAACGAATGCCGGCACGTTGGGATTAATGACGAAATCGCCGCGGATCTGGGCATTCTTCTGGAACACCCCGACGGCATCGCGCGAAACGGCGACGGCGATCACGCGCAGACTGCCGTTGAAATAGTCGGGAATCTGGTAAACCGCCTCGCGCGCATCGGGGCCGGAATCGACAATGCCGCTCCAGAAGACTACCGGCTTATCGCGCCGCCGTTTGAAGGGATTCAGGTTCTTGCCGATGGCGCTTGCGCCGTCCCCGCCTGGAGCCGAGGTGAGAGCCATGAGTCGCTTGAACTCGGGGAGGATGAGATCGAGGATCTGCGAAGTCTTGACCTCCAGAGCGCGCTTCTGAAAGAAATACCCCAGAGGATCGGGATTCGCGTAGCGCGCAACCTGAAGAATCCCTTCGTCGACCGCAAAGAGGACGATGCGCGCCGGGCGCTCGGTGCGGTACTTGATCCGGTACGGCTCACCCGGCTTTGCGAGATCGGGGCTGCTGACGGTGATCCTTGCTGTCCTCCGATCGCGGCTCACCGAGAAAGGCGCCACGCCGTAGCTGAGCGGACTCATGAAGATCTCGTCGGAATTGATGTCGCGGATGAACGAGACAGACACGTAGCCGTTGCCCTCGAAATCCTTCGGAAGGCGAATCTTCTGTACTGTGCTGGTGGTCTCGCTCTTGAACCAGTGATAGTCGAACACGCGCTCCCGCTCGATCGTGATCAATCCCGCGCCGGAGTACGGCGCCTTGATCTGCAGCTCGATCTCCTCGCCCGGCGCGTAGTCCGCCTTATTGAGGGCGACCTTGAGCTCGGCGTTCTTCTCGAGCGATCGTGTGATATTCGCCTGGCCTGCGACGGAGTACTCGATCCGGTTCAGCTCCGTTCCATGGCTGTCGCGCACGAGAAGGGCATAGTCACCGGGAAGGGCCGTTGGTACCGAGTAATGCAGCCCGGCGGCGGGAATGGCGAGCGGCGATTCTCGCAGCGCGATCTCCTTTCGCACCGACTCATACTTGTACGTTCCATTGCTCTGTTTTGTCAGAACGGAGACGTACTTCCGCTCCAGCCAGGCCATCTTGAGGTCGCCGGCGGCGGTCTTGGCGGCCTCGGGATTGATGGCGATCAGGTCGATCGAGCGCTTCGATCCCTTGCTGACGTAATGAAGATCGCCGTCGGCCTTGAATCCGATGAGATACGGCATCGGGCAGACGAGGATCGCCGATTCCGCCGACACGCCTCGTCCGCTCTCGGCCTCGAAGCCCTGGGCAATGAAGCGCAGGCGATACGTGGCCTTGGCGAAGCGCTGGAGATTCAGATCCAGCGTTGCCTCGCCATTGTCGTCCGTGCG
>DASQGS010000039.1:0-7932 GCA_035632455.1 Thermoanaerobaculia bacterium
ACGGCTGCACTCCTCGCGCCTGAAACAACTTCTCGTTCATGATTGCGTACGATCTTCGCGAGTGCCCTCCGCCGGGCGGGGACGCCTGGCGGTTGTAGCCGGGACGGCTGCACTCCTCACTGCGCCTGGAACAACCGCTCCCTGGCGATGAGCACGCGGGTCGTGGCATCCGCATGCTGTCGCGCCGTCTCGATCCGCGCCGCTTGATCCGGCTCGTGCAACAGCACGCTGACTTGCGCGCGCTTGAACAACGCCATCGGATCCGCCGGATGCAATGCCAGCATTCGATCCAGGGCATCTCTCGCCTCGGGGAATCGTCCCGATGCGAGATAGAGCACACCGAGCTCCAGGTCGTGCCCGAACCCCGCGCCCTGGAGCGCGCGCGCTTTCTCGAAGGAATCGATCGCCGTCGCCGTCTGCCCTGCGTCCATCGCCAGCCGGCCGAGTTGCACGAGCTCCGCTGCCGTGGCGGCCCGCATGCCGTACACCTTCTGCCGCAGACCGATCGCCTCCTCGATCCTTCCCTGCCGTTCGCGGATCACTGCCAGCGCCTCGACCGCAGGCAAGCGGTCAGGATTCTCGGCGACGATGCGCTCGAGCATCGGCACAGCCCGTTCCCATTGCTTGCCCCGCGCGAAGTGCAGCGCGAGATACGTGCGCACGTCCTGCGAATCGGGCGCGATGGCCTCGGCTTTCTTGAACGCGGCGACCGCCTGCTCATCGTGCCCGAGCGACGAGTGAGCGGTCGCGAGTCGCAGCGCGGCGTCGAGGTTGTGTGGATCCTCGGCGAGGATCTTCTCGAGAAGCGGAATCGCCTGGACGTACTGCTCCCGAACGAAGAATGCCGACGCCTTGTCGAGCGTATCCAGCAAGTGGGTCATGTCCGCGGCGCGCGGCGCGTCCTTCCGCACGACAGGCCGCGATCCGGCACTGACATAGCCGAGGCTCGCCAGCTTCTTCCGCTCGTCCTCGGGAAGGTTGTCCATCGCCGGCGCGGCATCCGGAGTCGGAATCGGATAATCGTGGAGCGCCGCGCGCACCGGACGCGAGAGAGCCGCCGAGGCCGCGAGATCGTTGCGCTCCGCGGGATCGGCGACGACGTCGTAGACCTCGAGTCTCCCTGACGTGATCGCCTTCTGCCGCCCCTCGACGGTCATCACCTGCGGCTGCCAACCGAAATCGAGAAACGGCTTCATGGCCTCGCCGAGGACCACTTCCTGATCGGAGCCGCGAAGGCTGTTCGCCGCACCAAGGCCCGCCCAATCGAGGATTGTGTGAAAAACCCTCCGCGTGCTCACCGGCGCGTCGCTCACACCCGGCGCGATTCCGGGTCCCACGAGCAGCAGCGGAACGTGCATCGTGGCTTGATAGAGCAGATTGCCGTGCTGAGCCTCGCCATGCTCGCCGAGACCTTCGCCGTGGTCGCCAACGATCACGATGGCCACGGGTCCGGCGCACTTCTGCTCGAACGCCTGCACCAACCGGCCGAGTTGCTGCTCCATCGCCGCGACCTCGCCGAGATACGGCTTCGCCGCGTACTGCGTGCGGAAAGGCTCGGGCGGCTCGTACGGATAGTGCGGATCGTAGTAGTGCACCCAGAGAAAAAGCGGCCGCCGCGGTTCCTTGTCGAGAAACGCCAGCGCGCGATCCGTCGTCTCCCGCGCGCTGCGCTCGGCGCGCCCGTCCGGCGCATCATCGTCATACGAATCGAAACCCCGCGCGAGGCCGAAGCGCCGCGCCAGCGCAAACGCCGAGACGAACGCCGCGGTCCGATACCCGGCCGCGCGAAGCTGTTCGGCGAGCAGCGGGCGATTCTCGGCGAGGTAGCGCGCATTCTCGTGAAGACCATGGCCTGCCGGATAGAGCCCGGTCATCATCGAGGCATGCGATGGAAGCGTCTGCGGCACGGTTGCGTACGCCTGCCGGAATCGCCACCCGCGCGCAGCCAACGCGTTGTACGACGGCGTCACGATCCCGACAGCCTCCGGACCGATGGCATCCGCCCGCGTCGTGTCGAGCGTGACGAACAGGATCGACGGCCGCGGCGCCGGGGGCTCGGGGACGCGGGCCTTGCCGCACGAGAGAAGGTAGAAGGCGGAAAGCAGAAGGCAGAAATGCGCTCTACCGAGAGGCCACTCGGCAGAACCCATCTCTGCTTTCTGCCTTCTGCTTTCTGCTCTTTCCACGGCTGGCGAATCTAGCACAGTGGGCGAGGTTATTACTCCTGTACCGGTGATCACATCGTCACGTGACCATCCCTGCGGCCCGGTTTGCTCGCGCCTCCTACGATCGTCCCGACCGCTTTGAGCGTGGCGCTCGCGCGCGCGAGGTGCCCGCTCCCACGCAAGCCAAAGGAGCGAATCATGGGAATGACTGTTGCGGAGAAGATCCTCGCTCGTGCATCGGGCCGGGACTCGGTGGCTGCAGGCGACGTCGTCGAGCCGCACGTCGATCTGGCCATGTCGCACGAGAACGCCGCACTCGTGATCAACCAGTTCCGCGAGATCTACGACGGTACGCGCCTGGAGCCGCAGGTTTGGGACCCGGAGCGGATCGCCATCATCTTCGATCACCGCGTCCCAGCCGAGGGCGCGAAGACCGCCACCAATCAGAAGAGGATTCGCGAGTTCGTGGCGAAGCAAGGCATCGCGAAATTCCATGACATCCGCGCCGATCAAGGAGGCATCTGTCACCAGATCCTCCCCGAGAGCGGTTACGTGCTGCCGGGCATGGTGGTCGTCGGAACCGACAGCCACACCACCACGCACGGTGCGCTCGGCGCGTTCGCGTTTGGCATCGGCGCGACGGAGATGGCCAGCACCTGGGCCCTCGGCACGGCGCTGAACGTCGAAGTCCCGGCGACGATCAAGGTCGTACTCCGCGGCGCGCTCCCGGAGTTCGTCTCGGCCAAGGACCTGATCCTCCACTTGATCGGGCGCCTTTCCGCGGAAGGCGCGAATTTCAAAGTCCTCGAGTTCCACGGTGATGCCATCGACAACATGCCGACCTCAGGGCGCCTCGTGCTCTGCAACATGTCGGTCGAGGCAGGCGCCACTGCCGGAATCGTGCCGGCCGATGACCAGACCGTCCATTACCTCCGCAATGTCGCGAACTACCATGGCGGCATCGATCTCGTGCAGCCCGATCCCGACGCCGCGTACTGCGAGACGATCGAGATCGACTGCTCGCAACTGACATACCAGGTGGCGTGCCCGCACACGGTCGACAACGTCAAGACCATCGACACAGTGGAAGGAACGAAGATCGATCAGATTGTGGTCGGCTCCTGCACGAACGGGCGCGCGGACGATCTCGCCACAGCGGCCTCGATTCTACGCGGCCAGCGCATCGCCGACGGTGTCCGCATGCTCGTCTTTCCGGCGTCGTGGCGCATTTACAAGGAGTCCATCGCGAACGGCGTGATCAGCGATCTCGTGAGCGCCGGCGCCATCGTCATGAATCCGGGCTGCGGCTGCTGTCTCGGCGTCCACCAGGGCGCCCTCGGCGACGGCGAGACCGCGTTGTCCACAACAAATCGCAATTTCCTCGGTCGTATGGGCAATGCGAAAGCCCAGGTCTACCTCTGCTCGCCGGCTGTCGCCGCGGCGAGCGCGCTTACCGGCCGCATCAGCCGCCCCCAAAGGAGCCTCGAAGTATGAGCAACGATAGCGCCCCTCTCGCAATCAAAACGAAAGTCGCATACAAGCTGGCGGACGACATCTCGACCGACGTGATCTATCCCGGCCGCTTCATGGCTACGGTCCTCCCCACCGAGACTCCGCAGTTCGCGTTCGCGGACCTGCCCGATCTGAACAAGCGGCTGGTCTCCGGCAACATCCCGCGCGGCGGCGCGATTGTGGCCGGCAAGAATTTCGGCTGCGGCTCCTCACGCGAGCAGGCCGCTTCAACGCTCAAGGGCTTCGGCCTCGTGCTCATCGCCCGCGGCTTCGCCAGGATCTTTCTCCAAAACGCCATCAACCTCGGGCTTCGAACCATTGTCTGCCCCGATATCGCAGCGGACGAAGGCGATGAGCTCGCGATCTACGCCGATCGCGTCGTAAACGTCGCGACAAAAGCGTCCTTTGTGATTACGCCGCTGCCGCGGGCACGACAATCGATTATCGACGCCGGCGGGCTGATTGCGTATACAAGAGGGCGATTGGTGAGTTCTCACACATAACGGCCAATGTTGAATGTTGAACATTCAACATTCGACTTGAGATCCTGACACGCCCGAAACAACCAATAGGAGCAAAGACAATGGCCCACAAATACCGAATTGCCTGGCTGCCCGGCGACGGCGTCGGAATCGAGGTCCTCGAAGCGGCACGGATCGTGCTCGACGAGCTTGAGCTCGATGCCCAGTACATTCACGGCGACATCGGATGGGACTATTGGTGCAGGGAAGGAGACGCCTTCGCTCAGCGCACGATCGACTTGCTGAACAGCGTCGATGCCGCGATGTTCGGCGCGATAACCTCGAAGCCTGCCAAGGCTGCCGAAGCCGAGCTCGCGCCCCCGCTGCGCGGGAAGGGCCTTGTGTATCGCTCCCCCATCGTCCGCATGCGGCAGCTTTTCGATCTCTACACCTGCCTGAGGCCGTGCAAGGCATTTCCCGGAAATCCGCTGAACTTCAAGGAAGGGATTGATCTCGTAGTGTTCCGCGAAAACACCGAGGATCTCTACGCCGGCGTCGAATTCTCGCCGGTTCCCGACGACCTCGCGCGAACATTACAAGCGCTCTCCAAGCCGTTCGCGCCCTTCGCGAAGCTCGGCGGCGACGACTACGCCATCTCGTGCAAGATCAACACGCGGCGCGGTTCGGAGCGGATCATTCGCGCCGCCTTCGACTTCGCCCGCAAGAACGCGCGCAAGAAGGTGACGATCGTCCATAAGGCGAACGTCGTCCGGGCCACGGACGGCCTCTTCCTGGAGATCGCCAAGGACGTGGCGCGCGACTTCCCGGAGATCGCGTTCGATGAAGCCAACATTGACGCCATGACCATGTGGCTTCTCAAGAACCCGTTCAATTACGACATTCTGGTCGCGCCGAATCTCTATGGCGACATCATCTCCGACCTCTGTGCGCAGATGGTCGGCGGGCTCGGCTTCGGGGCGTCCGGAAACATCGGCGAGAAGCTGGCCGTCTTCGAGCCGACGCACGGCTCGGCGCCGAAATACGCCGGGCAGTACAAGGTCAATCCGATCGCCACGATCATGGCCGCGAAGATGATGCTCGAATGGCTCGGCGAGAAGGAGAAGGCGGTCCGGCTCGAGCGGGCCGTCGGCGATGTGATCGCCGAGGGCAAAGTCCGGACTTACGACATGGGCGGCCGGAGCAAGACTCTCGAAATGGCGAAGGCAATCGCCGTGGGAATGCGTGCTATGGCGTGACAAAGTCGCTCACGCGATGACGCGAAGAGCAAGTACATCAAGCGGCTTCCTGCGATCGAGCCCTTCGTGTCTTCGCGCCTTCGCGTGAGCCAGAGCCGTGAATGGCACTCCAACAGTGGAGGCACTATGAGCGACATCCTCATTCATGAAGTCGGTCCGCGCGACGGGCTGCAGATCGAAAAGAGCGTCGTTCCCACCGACACAAAGATCGCCTGGATCGAGAGGCTGATGGCCTCTCGCGTCGACGTCATCCAGCTCGGATCGTTCGTCAGCAGCGAGCGCATGCCGCAGATGGCCGACACAGAGCGTCTGTTCATGCACTTCAATGCTCGATCGCGCAAGCCGGGGCAGACGGAACTGTCGGCGCTTGTCCTCAACGAGAAGGGGCTCGACCGCGGTTTCGCCTCCGGCGTCGACTATTTCTGCATGGGCGTCTCAGCGAGCGACACGCACAGCCGCAAGAACACGGGCATGACCACCGAGGAAGCGCTCAAGCGTATTGTGGCCATGGCCGACCGCGCCCTCGCCGCCGGAGCCAAGGTCCAGGTCTCCGTGCAATCGGCGTTCGGCTGCGGCTACGAGGGCGTCATCCCGCAAGAGCGCGTCCTGCACATCATTAAGCGCTATCTTGAAGCGGGATTGACGACCATCAGTCTGGCGGACACGGCGGGCCACGCCCAGCCGTCACACGTCGAGGATCTCTTCGGCACGATTCGCGATCTCGCTCCTTATGTCATCTGCGCCTGTCATTTCCACGACACATACGGAATGGCGATGGCGAACTGCTATGCAGCGTACCGATCCGGCGTTCAGTCCTTCGAGTCGGCCTCGGCCGGGCTGGGCGGCTGCCCGTTCACGGCCGTGACCGGCGGCAACGTCGCGACCGAGGACCTCGTACACATGTTCCAGCAAATGGGATTGCGGACAGACATCAACCTCGATGCATTGATCGGCGCAGCCAAGGACGCCGAGCAATTTCTCGGCCGCGCGTTGCCGGGAAGGATTCTCGCGACCGGCCCTGTGCCGGATGCAGCGTTGTCAGGAAAGACGGTTCCGGCAATGGCGGCGATGGTGTCATCGTAGTGGATGCTTTTCACCACAGAGACACAGAGATCACAGAGGCAGTTGCACCCAGACCCGCATTACGACACATGGCGACGCGGTCGCCGAATATGTTGAAGGGATTTCTCTCTGTGTACTCTGTGTCTCTGTGGTAAAGCCTTTCATCGCAGATCCAACGTCACAGTATGGATAACAACCATGAAGATACTCAACGGCATCCGCGTGCTCGACATGACCAACGTCCTTGCCGGACCGTTTGCGACTGAATTGCTGGCATTGTGCGGTGCGGATGTCATCAAGATCGAGAATCCCGGCGCCGGCGACCTGGCCCGGAAGCTGGGCAATGTCCCCAAGCTCAATGCCGCGCTCATGGGGACAAGCTTTCTGGCGCAGAACGCCAACAAGCGCTCGTTGACATTGAACCTCAAGCTCGATGAAGCGAAGGCGATCTTCCTGCGCCTCATCGACGACGCCGACGTGCTCGTCGAGAACTTTCGCCCCGGCGTCATGGATCGCCTCGGACTGGGATACAACGTGCTCAAGACGCGCAATCCCGACCTGATCTATTGTGCGATCTCCGGCTTCGGACAGACTGGCCCTGACGCCTTCAAGCCCGCTTATGATCAGATCATCCAGGGGCTCAGCGGCGTGATGGACATCAACGGCGACGAGCGGCTGCATCCGCTCCGCTGCGGGTTTCCGGCAGGCGACACGATCGGCGGTCTCAATGCCGCATTCGCCATTATGGCCGCGCTGTTTCATCGCGAGCGCACGGGCGAGGGGCAATTCATCGACGTCGCCCTGCTCGATTCGATCATGCCGATGATGGGATGGGTGGCCGCGAATCTCCTGATCGGGGGCCAGCAGCCGCAGCCGATGGGCAACGACAATTTCACGGCCGCGCCCTCGGGAACGTTCCGCACAGCCGACGGCTGCATCAACATCGCCGCGAATCAGCAACAGCAATGGGAGGATCTCGCGAGCGCCCTCGGCGTACCGGAGCTCAAGAGCGACCCCCGTTTTCAGGAGCGCGATACCAGGAAGAAGAACCGCCACCTCCTCACGCCGCTGCTCGAAGCGAAGCTGACTACGAAGCCGACCGATCACTGGGTCGAGCTACTGAACGCGAAAGGCATCCCGTCTGGCGCCATCCTCTCGCTCGACGATGCCCTGAACGCGCCACAGATCGCTCATCGCCAGACGATCCGGACCATCGACGCGGCGGAGATCGGACCGCTGAAGCTCTTCACGCTGACCGCGAAGTTCGAGAAGACTCCCGGCGCGATCGAATCACCGCCACCACATCTCTCCCAGCACACGGCGGAGATCCTCGGCGAGCTGGGTTATTCGGCGGAGGATGTTGCGCGTCTGCGCGCAGCGGGAGCGGTGTGAGTGGTCAGTGGTGAGTGGTTGTCAGTGGCCAGAGGTCAGTGGTCGGTGGTCAGTGGTCGGTGGTCGGAGGTCGGAGGGCCGTGG
>DASQGS010000040.1:0-2788 GCA_035632455.1 Thermoanaerobaculia bacterium
CAGCAACCGAAGGACTTCCACGGTGTCCCGTTCGGCGCCAACGAAGAGGCGGTCCGAAAGGTGCTCGATCCCGACCAGAAGAAGCGCGCGGTCACCTGCCACACCATTCAGCAGGACCGAATGTGCGACGAGAGTTTCAAGATCGGCGACGTCCAGGTGGTCGCCAGCTATTGGCTCACCGATGACGTCATGCGAACGGTGCACGTCACGTTCAGTGGGAAGGATTTCGCTTTCATCCGCAGCGCATTCATCGAGCGATACGGCGGCCCTGAATCCGAGACGACAGAAGAGTGGAAGAACCGCGCCGGCTCGTCGTATCCGAACGTCGTGCTCAAGTGGCATGGCGACCTCGTTCAAATTCAGCTCTTCGAGCGTGCAGCGCGACGTGATGACGGGGTCGCGATCCTCAGCTACGTGCCGTGGCTCGAAAAGCAGGTGAAGAAGGACGCGGACGCGGCCAAAGAGGCGTCGAGGAAGTTCTGATCCTCTCCTCGCGCTTACAAGCGTGCCGCGATTCGCCGGGTGCGTGAATTACTTCCGGATGCTCGGTCCGGTTTACAATTCGAGCCGTGGTCCAGGTCGGTGGGAAGGAAGCGGGTGTGGTGGTGTGCGCGGGCGGCGAGCGTGAGCTCGATTCACACGCCGCGGCGACGTACCTAGGCGTTTCGGTCTCGACGCTTTATCTCTACTGCGACACCGGCGACCTCCCGTACCGGAACCTCAATCCCTTGAAGGCAGAGCGGAAGCGTCGCCGGTTTCGCTTCTTGCTGCGCCACCTCGAAGCGTTCCGGCAGAAGCAGTTCGTCGGCATGTTCGCCAGCGTTCTGCTCGCCTTTGCGTCCGTGTTAGGCGCGCCTTCGGTCGCCTTCTCGCCGCTTGATCCTCCACCGATGGTCGATACTGACGGCGACGGCATCCCTGACGCGATGATCCCGGCCTCAGTGCGTCTCCGCGGCCAGCATTCCTGACGTCGCACGCTTCGCCGCTCGCCCCTCCTTCCTCTTTCTCGTTCCCACAGATCCCCGCGTATCGCAAAGAGCACAAGGATCACAGAGAGCACGAAGATCGTAAAGAGCACGAAGATCGCATAGAACCATTCCTAGTCGCACGCATCGTTGGAAGGTGCGTCGACTCCGCCCTACCGTCCGATCCATCAAGAAATTCTTCTCAACAACAACGGGACGTGGAGGGTGTGATGAAATTCGGATCGTGGAGTCCAGGCAGAGCACTCGGAGTGCTGCTCTGTCTTCTGGTTCTGATGACCACGGCGGCGATGGCCGCCACGCCGCGCACCGAGCGGCTGATCTTCATCGACAACGACAACTGGCGCGGGCATCTGATCGCCACGTGCGACGACGCAAGCGGGTGTGAATTCATCCCGGCGAGCTGTCCGTTCCAGCGCGCGCTGCCGATCACGCTCAAAGCCGGCGAGTCGCGCGTCGTCGAAGACTTCGGCCGCCTACAGTGCGCCGGAAGTATCGGCCTCGCGACGCTGACGATCGTGAGCGGCAACCCTCACCTGACGACCTACGCACTGTTCAAAGACGTTGCCGGAGCCGGCATCGCATCGGTCGAGCTCGTGCCCGTGGTGATGACATCGCCACCCGGCGCCTCTCCCGGAGCGCTGCTCGAAGCGCGCTTCGTACAGAACGACGACAACTATGCGACGACGTTCGCTCTCTTCAGCGACGGAGATCGCTCATCCCTCGCTACGGTCCGTGTGTTCGACGAGACGAACCAGCTGATCGGAATCGAGGGGCTCTCGGTGAGCCAGGGCTTCAACTTCATTGCGCTGGCGACAAAGGTCCACGCGGGCCGGCTCGAGATTGCACCGGGCACTGTCGGGTGGGGCTGCAACGGCTGCGACTACGCACCGCCGATCGGCGGGGTGGCGTTCGTGAACTGGCGCAAAGGTGGATCGCCGCGGGCTGTGCCGCTCATCGCTCGCGCATCTCCCTAACGGCGGTGTCTCGCGTCTGCCTCGACGCGCCTAACACGCGCGTCGTCGGCAGAGCGGGAGGCATCGCCGTGAGCAAAGCGTGGATGATTCGGATCACGATCGCGCTGACCTGGCTGATCGTGTTTCTGGCCGGCTTCGGCGTGGCCCGCTTCTTCGACCTTGTCATTCAAGGTTGGATGGCGCTCGCGGCGCTCCTCGGAATCATGATCGGTGGCAAGACGATGGAGCGCGTCCGCGAGCTCGGCGTCGGCACCGGGATGAAGGCGGGAGGGCAATGAGCTTGACCCGCGTTCTCCCGACCTGGCTGACCCTCGGCGTGCTCGGCGCGATCGTCGCCGGCGTGCTCGCGCTCGTCGGCTGGATCAAGCCGTACCTTCAGGGCCCGGACCTCGCGCTCACCACCATCTATCGACCGAAGCCAGTGCCGGTGAAGGTTGAGACGGTCAAGTGGCTGAGCAGGGTCGAGGTCAAGAGGGAACAGGTCACCGTCCCGATTGAGGTGATCCGCGAGGTGCCGGCGAAAGAGGAGGAGCACCTCCACGCGAACTTCGGCATCCACCTTCTCGACCTCAAGGCCGAGAACAAAGAGCTCGTCGACGTCCTCGCCGTTCCGCGCGCGCCTTACGGCGGAGAGATGGCGCTCACGGCGAACACCGCGACCGGGAAGGTCGACGGGATCTTCCGCCCCAACGCTGCGCCCTTCATCGAGTTCGGCGGAATCCGCGAGGCGGGCCTCGACTACGACCCGCTGCAGCGTCGCGCGCACGGCTACTACCGGCAGGACCTCGTTCGCGTGGGCCCCGGAGTCATCAACGGAAAAGTATTTGC
>DASQGS010000041.1:0-4808 GCA_035632455.1 Thermoanaerobaculia bacterium
CTTGGGCCCTGGACCCCCAAGCCTCAGCACCTCGCAGATCCATAACTACTCCTACCCTGCGAGACGGGGCTTGAATTGAAAATTAACGGCCTGGCCTCTCCAACCGCGGTTCTCCACCCCCAGACGAGAAATTGGGTTGTGGACGATCTGGCCCCTCACACTCCGGTCCTAAGCACGCTGACGAAGGCCTCCGCCGTACCAAGCACTGACAGTAAGAAGGGGGTGAAGATCGACGACATCGCCCCTTCTGGCCTGGCCCCCTTCTGGAACTTCGGGCCTTGAACATTAACGGCCGGCGGCTTGCGGCACGACTCGCATGCTGACCGAAGACCGCAGTGCGAGGTATTGAAAATCAACGGCCTGGCCCCGCGGCCCTTGGGCCCTTGAACATCAACGGCATGGCCCCTGCTGTACGACTTCAGCGGTACCCTCGAGTTGAATATTAACGGCCTGGCCCCAGCGATGCGCCCGAGTTGAACATTAACGGCCTGACCCCAGCGGTACGCCCAAACGCAGCCGACCGCGCCACCGCGGTAGCGGGGCGCGGCCGGCTGCACTCGAGAGTCACTAGGTTGTCGTCGCCGTTCTACGCAATCGCGAATGCCACTTTCACGAACTGGACCGACGGGTCGTTTGTAATGTTATCGTTGGTCGAACCGTAGATGATCGCCGCGCCGCTGCTGACCGAGATCGTGATCGACTGATTCGCGCCGATGGCCGTGCCATTGAAGAACGTCGTGGAGTCGACCTGCTCGAACCACGTCGGCGGGTAGCTCTTGGTCACAGAAACGATCGTCGCGCCGGTCGAGTCTTTCAAGGTGGCGGTCACCGTCGCTCCTCCGAAAAGAGCGCGCACTCCGATGTTGAAGCGCGCTTTCGTCGGATCGGGAGGGGTCACCATGTATCCCGTCGCTCCGGCCGGCATGATCCTCGAATCGACCGGCAAGGCCAGTTGGATCAGATCCTCCGTGAGGCCCGACGTGCCGGCGCTTCCGGCGTCATTGAACACGCGGACGACTGCGGTCGGCGCGGTCTGGCCTGCCGCTAGAATGAGATCCATTGAGCCGAGTCCGGTCTGCCCCAACGAGGCAACGATGTCCGCCACCGAGAGAACCTGGCCCCCGGAGAGCGTGTACGGAAACGAGGGATCGGCCGCGCTGCCGTTGGCGCCTGCGCGATGAAACACGAGCCGCCCGCTGATCGAGCCACCCCCCGGCCTTCCGTTGAAGAGCTGGACGCCGGTCTTGAAGTTCGACCCGAAGCCGCCAGCGGTCGAGCCGACGACCGTGATGATTTGCGCCACAGCCTCGGTCGCCGTCCCGCTGCCCGCCACGCCGAGGACCGCACCGGCGCGCGTTCCGGCCGCGAGGCTGACGCTGCCGGTCACATCCGAGGTGTACTGCACGTAACCCTCGTTCACGATTCCGGAGAGGGTTCCGGAGTTGCCGCATGAGGCGACCCTGGTGATTCCGATGAGGTCGCCTTGCAGAACGGAAACGGCAGGCGAGAGAGTGATGTGGTTGTCGGCGGCCGAGGAGAACGGACCGCGCTCGGTGATCATCGTCAGCGTGTCGCCGCTTCGCCGGAAGAACTTGATCTTGAATGCATTCGTGCAAGGCGTTGAAGACCAGGAATAGGTCACGGTCGTGATGGTGCCGGTCGCCGAGGCCGGGGCGTTAAGGTCGATATTCGTGCGGACCGGTCCGCCGTTCAAGTCGCTCGAGTTTGGTACGCCGAGCGCGTTGCCCATGTTCAGGGTCTGGGCGGACAGCGACAGCGCAGAAATGAACAATATGGTGGCAATGATCGGGAAGAGAATCTGACGACGCATGAGTGGCCTCCTTCGGGAATGATCATAGTCTCCGCCAAGTGATTCTGTGAGGATGTGACCGGGACTACCAAGGATTTCGTGAACGCTGTACATCGCCCTCTCCTGACTCGAGCGCGATCGGGCACATCGAGGCATAATCTCTCTCGCGATGAACGACGCCAAGCCGGCCGCAAAGCCTGAGGCCGTCTACTTCTTCGGGACCTGTCTGGTCGACCTCTTCTATCCTGAGGCCGGCCTCGCCGCGATCCGGCTTCTCCAGCGCGAGAACATTCGCGTCATCTACCGGCAAGGCCAGACCTGCTGCGGACAGCCGGCGTTCAATTGCGGATATCGCGACGAAGCACTCGCCGTGGCGCGCGCACAAATCGCTTTGTTTCCGGAAGACATCCCGATCGTGATTCCCTCGGGCTCGTGCGCCGCGATGATGCGCCACCATTACCCCGCCTTGTTCCACGGCGAGCCTGATCGAGCGGCCGCAACTGCCTTCGCCTCGCGTGTGTACGAGCTGTCGCAGTTCCTCGTCAACGTCCTCGGCGTCAGGCTCGAAGACCGCGGCGAACCGATCAAGGTCACATGGCATGCCTCATGTCATGCAGTCCGCGAGATGAAGGTGACGGGCGAGCCGAAGGCCCTGCTGGGTCAGCTCGCGAACGTCGAAATGATCGAGCTTTCACGCGAGCGCGAGTGCTGCGGGTTCGGTGGAACGTTCTCTGTCCGTTATCCGGAGATCTCGGCGGCGATGGTGACCGACAAGGCCGCCGATGCCGCCGCGACGGGCGCGGCGGAAATCCTCTCCGGCGACTGCGGCTGCCTCATGAACATCTCCGGCGCGCTCGATGCCGATGGCGTCCCGATCCGCGGGCGGCACCTCGCGGAGTTTCTCTGGGAGCGAACCCGTGAGCGTTGATCCGCGCCATCCCGACTTTCACGCGTCGACATCGCGAGCGCTTCGCGATCCCGAATTGCGCGCGAATTTCCGGCGCGCCATGGATGGGTTGATCGGCAAACGTGCCATTCAGTTCGCCGATCCAGTGGAGTGGACGGCCCTTCGCGCGCTTGGCGCCGAGGCTCGGGCCCACGTGCTTGCGAAGCTGCCGGAACTTCTCGAGCAACTGGAAGCGCGTTGCCGGGCGAACGGCATCGAGGTCCATTGGGCCGAGACCGCGGAGGAAGCGAACGAAGCGGTGCTGGCGATCCTGCGGCGGCATGGAGCGAGGCGTGTGGTGAAGGGAAAGTCGATGGTCTCCGAGGAAATGCACCTCAACGACTTCCTCGAAGCGCATGGCGTCGAGTCGCTGGAGTCGGACCTCGGTGAGTACATCATCCAGCTCGACGGCGAGACTCCATCCCACATCATCATGCCCGCCGTCCACAAGAACCGGAGGCAGATCGCCCGCCTCTTCGGCGAGAAAATCCGCGAGGCGAAATACACCGAAGACATCGACGAGCTCACCGGCATCGCCCGACGCGTGCTTCGCAAGAAGTTCGAGGAAGCCGAGGCCGGCATCTCCGGCGTCAACTTCGCCGTCGCCGAGACCGGCACGCTGTTCCTGGTCGAGAACGAGGGCAACGGCCGGATGTCGACGCACGTCCCGCCGGTTCACATCGCGCTCATGGGCATCGAAAAGGTTGTCGAGCGGCTCGATGATGTCCCCGCACTGCTGACGTTGCTGATCCGCTCGGCGACCGGCCAGCCCTTCACCACCTACCTGAACATGATCACAGCACCTCGCGGGCCGGAGGAAAAGGATGGGCCTCACGAAGTCCACCTCGTGATCCTCGACAACGGCCGCTCGCGAATCTACGGTGACGCGGAGTTGCGCGCCACGCTCCGCTGCATCCGCTGCGGTGCCTGCATGAACCATTGTCCCGTCTACACGCGCGTCGGCGGCCATGCCTACGAAGCGGTGTATCCCGGCCCGATCGGCAAGATTCTCATCCCGCAGATAGAAGGTCTGGCAACGCGGCACGAGCTGCCGCACGCATCGAGCCTCTGCGGTGCTTGCCAGGAAGTCTGTCCGGTGGAGATCCCGATCTCAGGGCTCCTGCTGCGGCTTCGCAGCGAAGCGTCCGCAAGCGACGGTGGCGTGGTGAAGGATGCCGGCCGCGCGCGGAGCCGCGCCGAAGCGTTGGCGTGGGCGATCTGGCAACGCGTACACGCCTCGCCGCGACTCTACTCGCTGATGACTTGGGCGGCGTCGCGCTTCGGCCGATTGATGCCTGCCCGATTCGGCCCGTTACGTGCCTGGACCGGCGTCCGAGCAAAGCCGCGCTTCGCCAGACGGACGCTCCACGAGTTGGCAAGAGAGGAAGGCATCCCCGATGTCTGAGGCGTCGCGCAGCCGAATCCTCGAGCGCCTTCGCGCGTCGACGCGGGAAGAGCACGCGTCCGCGGGCGACGTGGCTGTGCTCCAGTCGAAGACCTGGACGCCGGCCGAGCGCATCGTTCGCCTTCGCCGCATGATGGAGGCGGTGAAGGCGGAATTCCTGGAAGCGGATCACGAGTCCTGGCCCTCGGTGGTCCGCGAGTTTCTCGCGGCTGCCGGAGCACGTACGCTTTTGTACGCGCCCGACACGGAAGCAGGGCGGCAGCTCGCTGCCGCCTCGGCGCCGGGCGAAGCGCCGACGCTGATTGCCTACGACCGGCCCATCGAAGCATGGAAGAGCGAGCTCTTCGCCTCCGTCGACGCATCGATCACGACAACCCGAGGAGCCATCGCCGAGACCGGCAGCCTGATCGTCTGGCCATCGCGCGACGAGCCGAGGCTGATGTCGCTCGTCCCGCCGATCCACGTCGCGCTTCTCGAAGTCGACAAGATCCACGACTCGCTCTGGCAAGTCATGCGCGACGAGCAATGGTCGGCAGGAATGCCGCCGAACGCGCTGTTGATCTCCGGGCCGAGCAAGACCGCGGACATCGAGCAGACGCTGGCCTACGGAGTGTACGGACCGAAGCGGCTTGTGGTCGTGATGATGT
>DASQGS010000042.1:0-8300 GCA_035632455.1 Thermoanaerobaculia bacterium
CAAGCACGTCGCGGTGGCGGGCGTGCCGAACCTTTGGGCCTACGAGATCGAGACGAAGGACACCATCGAGCGGTCCAAGACCGAGATCCGCGAGAAGATCCAGTGGTTCCTGAAGTTCGCCGACATCTCGACCAAAGCCGAGGATTTCGTGGCCTCGGCTACGATGAACCCGGCATTCGAAGAGTCAGCCATGTTCGAGAACATGATCGACCTCATGTTCAAGGACGAGTACGACGTCTACGTCTTCGACACCGCGCCGACGGCCAACGCCCGGCGCCTCCTCGGGATGTCGAAGGTCTATTCGCTCTGGGTCAACAAGATGCTCAAGAGCCGCGATGAGGCGAAGACCCTCCGCGAGATGCTCTCGTTCACCAAGAAGAAGCAGCAGGACCCGCTGATGGATTACCTGCTGTCCTTCCGCGATCGGATGGAGCACGGGCGCGTGCTTTTGACGGATCCGGCGAAGACGTCATTCTTCTTCGTCGCGCTGCCCGAGGCATTGCCCATCGCCGTCATCACACGATTCATTCAATGGTTCCACGACTTCGGCATTCCGGTGGGCGGCGTCCTGGTCAACATGTTGATCGACAAGGCCTCGCTCGACGCGCAGTCCGCCGATTTCGTGAAGAACCGCGTGGCGATGCAGGAAGAGCACATGCAGACGGTCTGGGAGAAATTCGACGGCAACGTCCGCGCCATCGTGCCCCTCTTCGAGACCGAGATCCGCGGTCTGCCAATGCTCAACCGCTTGGCGGATTCAATGTTCGTGTGAGATTCCAACTCCCAGCGCCGCCGTGGCCGTGTCGTGAACCGGCGTTGCGACTCCGGCCTCACGCCCCAGCCGCGAGACCGCGCCTGAGAGATCATCGAGCTCGGTGCGGCCGCCTGATTCGAGATCGAGAAGGAAGCTCGGCTTCATCGCTGCGCCCAGCGATTCGATGAATCGAAGGGTCTTCGATTCCTCGTCGTCTCCCAGGGCCACGCCGCGCGCGCGAGCCACGGTGAAGGCCTCGCGGACGGCGCGCTCGATGAGGAGCGATCCGAGCGGCGCGTCGCGGACCGGGCCGATCGGAGATCGCGCCAATCCGCACGCCGTGGCCATCGCGGCGATGAAAGCCAGCTTGCGCCAGAGATCGGCGACGATATCGTTTGACACCGAAGCATCCGCGCCGGCGTCGCGGAACGCGGACGCGATCCGCTCCGCGCGCTCGGACGCGCCTCCCGCGAGCTCGCCGACCACGACGCGCTGGAACGGGCTTCGCCGCTCGACGATGCCCGGCCCGACTCGCGCCGCGCTGATCTGCGTCAGCCCGCCGAGGATGCGCTCGCGTGGAATGCCGGCCTGCTGCATGCGGTCGGCCGCCTCGACGCCGTTGACCAGCGGGACGATCGTCGCGCCAGCCTCGGCGAGAAGGCGTGCCGCCGGTGCGATCTCCGTCAACGAGTAGGTTTTGACCGAGATGATCGCGAAGTCAGCCGCGCCGAGTCGCTTCGGATCGTCCGTCGCCTCGACTTTGACGCTGTAGTTCCCGTCCGCCGTCCGCACCTCGAGGCCGCGCGCCAGCAGCGCGTCGAGGTTCGCGCCTCGCGCCAGCAGTGCCACGCGATGCCCGGCGCGCGCCAGCGCCCCACCGTAGTAACACCCAATGCCACCGGCGCCCAAGACGGCAATTCTCATCCGTTCACCTCGCCGATACCGTATCAGAAATCAGAGGCATCTCGGACGATCGCCCGCACGGCGATGCAAGGGCGGCAACTTTCCGCACCGTGCCTGCGGTAATACATACAAGGATGTTGCCTACGACCAAGGAGTCTCGCCGGCGAAGCCGCCGCTGTCCTCGCCGAGGTCCCGCAGGCCGGCGTTGATCCTCGTTATCCACTCCTCGGTACAGGCTTGATGTGATCGCGCGCGGAGAAAAGCCTCGCGGGCACCGGAGAGATCGCCCTCCCTTCGAAGCAGCGTCCCCAGTTTCACGAGCGACGACACCGCGCGAGGTCCGTTCGCATCGACCGAGACCAGTCGTCGATACAGGGTTACAGCCCACCGCCGGTCACCCCACTTTTCCGCATGCATGGCCGCACGCGAGAGAAACAGGGGCAGCGGTCTATCGCTCCCAACGCCCGCCAGGTCATGAATCAGGTTCTTCGCTTCCTCTTCCTGTTTTTCATCGATGAGCCGGCCGAGTAACCGCGAGGCAAGCGAATCGAGTGCCCGATCGTCGCGTTCCTCGAATGCCAGATCGACGGCCAGCCGCAGCGCTTCAGTGTTGGCCGGCTGTTTCCTCAAGAGGTCCGAGACCGCACTTCGGGCGCCTGCTTTGTCGCCGTCAGCCCTGGCTGCCCGCGCTGCTGCGAGCCGTGGCTCGCCGAGGGATGACGTCTGTTTGTCCACTGCCGGATGTTCGAGCTTCTCCTCGATTCTCGCGATTCGCACGACCAGTGCGAAGACCACGCCGAAGACGAACCCCGCGATATGAGCGGTGACGGCCACACCGCCTGATTCGCCCTCGAATGGAAATGCAGCGAACTGTAAGAGCAGCCATAGCGGGAGGATCACGAACGCGGGAACGAAGAACCGCACGTGAAGACGCCACAAAAAAATGATGGGAATCCAGATGAGCTCAATGCGGGACATCAGGAATCGCACCAGGAAGGCTCCCATCACCGCGGCGATCGCGCCTGAGGCCCCCATCAGCGGAATCACGCTGTCAGCATGACGCACGGCGTAGCTGAGCGTGGCGAGGATCCCTCCGATCAAGTAGAGCGCGACGAATAGCGGTCGTCCGAAAGCGTCCTCCACCACCGGAGCGGTGGCGAAGAAAAAGAACATGTTGCCGAGCAGATGCAGGAGCCCGGCGTGCACGAATATCGATGTCAAGAGCGTGGAGAACGACCCGAGCGCCGGAATGAATGACCATCGGACTCTCGGCGCGTCGTCGTAGAGAGTCCGCACCTCCTCGGCCATCGAATCAAGCGTTTCCTGTTCCGCGGCGATTCGCCAGTCCGGAATTCCGGTCCGCGTATCGACCGGCCGGTCGGCGAGCTTCTTCGGAAGTAGAGTGACGATCGTGGCGGGAGCGCGAAGGTAGGCGCGGTCCTGCATATAGGCAATCGTCGATTGCCACTTGGTGATCAGATCCGATTCGGCGGCCGGATCGCTGCCCAGGCAGACCGTGAGAAAGACGATGACGTTGAGCGCGATGATCCCGTACGAGATCCAGGCGTGCCGCTGAATGACGGCCCGGTCACAACCGATTGGGAGGAGGAGCATTCGCTTTTCCTGAAAGGCCGGCGGGATAACAGTTGACCTTCCGGGTCCGGCATTCTACCCTCGCGCGGCGTGTCCACCGCAATCCGAAAGAAAGCTCGATGACGCACCAGGCTTGGAGCGTCGATGTCGATGGCGCCGAGCGCAGTGTGACCGCGGATAGCGATCCCGAGACCGGCAAGACCGTAGTTCGAGTCGACGGGAGATTGGTCGCCAAGCCATTGAGTCCGGCCGATCGAGAGCGCGAATTTGCTGTTGGATCCTCGCGATATTCGGTGCGACGCTCAGCAGATGGCGGGTTTGACCTCGATTTTGTCTCTCAAGAAGTGGCCGCGGTCCACCCGACCCTACAGGGCACCACTCCGTTGCCGGAGCGGCGCTGGACGACGGGTCGCATCGTCTGGGCGATCGTTGGGATCGTCGTCGGTTTGTTCATCGCCCGCGTGGCATGGATCTCTGCTCAGTACATGCGCGTTCCGTGGAAGACCTATGCCTCTCCCGACGGTGCATTCAAGGCAATCTTCCCGGGAGATCCAACGGAAGAGACGGAAGACCTCAATCTGAAGGGCGACATCTGGAGCTTTCACATGCTCCACGGAACGTACCGAGCCCACACATACGTACTCGGGTACTTTGACGCCCATATGGTGGTCGTAGAACAGAATTCCGATTCGCTTCTCGATCGATTTCTCGGCGGGGTGGCGTCAGGCGAGAAAATGGTCCTGAGCTCAAAGCAGAAAACCACCTTCCGTCGCGATCATGCGCTCGATTTCACGGCCGACGTTCCGAAGACCGAAGAGCATGGGACGGCTGCCGCGCGAGGGCGGCTCGTTCTCCATGGCAGACGGTTCTACATGATCTGGACGATTGTCCCTGTGGGCCAGACCTCCGCGTACGACGTCGAGAAATTCATCAAAGGCTTCGACCTGTCCGAGTAAGAAGCAGCGCGCGATCGTATTGCCGCTGCCGCCGAGCCGATGCCCGGCTCAGCGCTCCCGCGCTCGGAGACTCGCGGCTCAGGACATGGCCCGAAATGTCCCATCTACGTCCGAGTGGGGACTTATCTTCTGGACGGGAGCGCGCTAGAGTGAGCCTCGGAGGGAATCGTCATGCTGCATTCGTCGGATGTCCCGATCGCTCAGTCGGCGCTGCTCGTCGTCGACGCCCAGGACTCGTTCAAGGTCGGTCCGCGCTGGGCGCGCAGGAACAATCACGAGTTCGAGAAGAACGTCGGCGCGCTCATCGACGCCTATCGCGCCGCCGGCTTGCCGGTGGTCTTCTTTCTGCACACCGACGGAGATGATGGCTTCGCCAAAGACAGCCCGCAGTTCAAGCTGATGGATTTCATCGACCGGCGTCCTGACGAGCCGCTGCTCGTGAAGGACACCCGGAATTGCTTCACAAGCACGGGTCTCGGCGCGCTGCTTCTCGAGAAAGGCGTTCGCCGCGTGGCGATTACAGGCATCCAGATGGAGCAATGCTGCGAGACCACGGCGCGCGTGGCCGCCGACCTCGGATATGCCGTCGATTTCGTGGTCGAGGGAACCGTAACCTTTCCCATTCCCAATTACGACGTGCCCGGCGAAGAGCTGGGGGTGGAGGAGATCCGATGCCGCACCGAGTACGCTCTGCGCAGGCGATTCGCGCGAATCGCCACCGTGGCCCAGTTGACGAGCGAGCTCGCGGCCGGGCGGTGAAGCGCCGGGCGATTTTCGTCTACTTCGACGGCTGCGAGGTCCTCGATTTCGCCGGCCCGCTGCAGGCGATGCACGAGGCGAATGCCCTGGTCGGCGGGCTCTACGACGTCATGCACTGCGGCGTGCGCAGCTCGGCGACGACCGAGCAAGGTCTCGCCTTGGGCGGGTTGCGGCCGTTGCCGGAGCCGTTGCCGGACGACTTCATTTTCGTCCCCGGTTTTCCCGTCAATTCCGTGCAGCCGCCGGCGGCGCTGGACCGCTGGATGCGGACCGCATACGAGGTGGGCGCGCGGATCTTCGCGGTCTGCACCGGCTCGTTCATTCTCGCGCGATCCGGCCTCCTCGACGGACGGCGCTGCACGACGCATTGGAAGCGGGTCGCGGAGTTGCAGAAAACCTACCGGCAAGTGCACGTCGTCGAGGAGCGGCTCTTCGTCGAGGACGGCACGATCACCACCAGCGCGGGGATTACCGCGGGCATCGACATGACCCTCGACCTCATCGAGCGCGAGCACGGCCCGCTGATCGCCGCGAGAGTGGCGCGGGAGATGGTCGTCTATCTGCGGCGCGACGGCGCGCATCGGCAGGACAGCATCTACCTCGATCATCGCACTCACATGCACCCCGGCGTGCATGCGGTGCAGGACTGGCTTGTTGCGCATCCCGCCGAGGCCAGCCGCCTTCCCGATCTCGCGCGGCGCGCCCACATGAGCGTGCGTAACCTCACCCGCGCGTTCCAGCGCGCGACTGGCGTCTCCATCGCCGAATACCGCCGTGGCCTGCGCCTCGAGCACGCGAAAAGCCTGCTGTCGAATCCAGGCCTGACGATCGAGAACGTGGCCGAAAAGTCCGGCTTTTCGAGCGCCCGACAGCTTCGCCGCTGTTGGAAGGACGCGCACGACGAGACTCCGGGTCGCGCGCGTCCGGTTGCAGGCGCGAGGTAACAGCGAGCGGCAGAATAGAAGATTTGTGCTTGTTCGTTTGTCGCGGAACTGACGGTGCGCGCAGAAACGCGGCCGTGCTACGTTGTCGGCAGTGGACATGTCATGAAGAGCGTTGGCATCATCGGCGGAATCGCGCCGGAATCGACGATCGAGTATTACAGGCTGATGATCGCGGCCTATCGGAAGCTGCGGCCGGATGCCGGCTATCCGTCGATCGTGATCAACAGCATCGATCTGACGAAGATACTAGGCTTGGTCGCCGCCCAGCGGCTCGCCGAGCTCACCGACTATGTCGCCGGCGAGATCCAGCGCCTGGCCGATGCCGGCGTGGACTTCGCTCTGCTCGCCTCGAACACACCGCACATCGTCTTCGACGAGCTTCGGCGCGGCGCGCCGATTCCGCTGCTTAGCATCGTCGAAGCCGCTTGCGAACGGGCCGTGTCGACGGGCATGAAGAGCCTCGGCCTTTTCGGCACGCGCTTCACGATGCAAGGCCGGTTCTATCCCGAGGTCTTCTCGCGCGCGGGCATCGAGCTCTTTCTGCCGCAGGACGCCGAGCAGACATACATTCACGACAGGTACATGGGCGAGCTGGTCAATGCCGTCTTTCTCCCCGCCACGCGCGATGGCCTGTTGTCGATTGCCGAGCGCATGGTCGCGCGCTACGGAATCGAAGGCGTGATTCTCGGTGGCACAGATCTCCCACTCATCCTCCGCGACGCCTCGGCCTCAGTCCCATTTCTCGACACCACCGCGATCCACGTCGAGAAGGCCGTCGCGGAGATGCTGCGGTAGCGGAAAGGCAGAAGGCAGACTCGACACAAACTCGGCTGATACCAGGAGATCCCATGATCGACTTTCAGCGACGCGTACTATGGTTGCATCGTTCTCGACCCTGACGGGCATCGACTGGAGATCGTCCTTGGATAAGAAAGCCAACGACATAGAGACCCTGCTGATTCATGCGGACCGGGCTTTGAATCCGAGCGCGGCCGTCGCGGCGCCGATTTATCAGACGGCGACGTTTTGCGCGGATTCCGCCGAGGACTTCGCCGTGCGCTCGAGTCAGCCGCGGCATCCCGAGTACTACACGCGGTTTGGCAATCCGACGCAGGCCCAGGCTGAGAGCGTGCTCGCCGTCGCGGAAGGCGCCGAGGCGGCGGTGGTCACGGCATCGGGCATGGCTGCGATGTCCAGCGCCGTGTTGGCGATCGTCGGACAGGGAGACCACGTCGTCGCCCAGGAGAATCACTATGGCGGCACGCTGTCACTGATCCGCGATTTCCTGCCGCGGTTCGGAGTCGAGATGACGCAGGTCGACCAAACCAGCGTCGCGGCGTTCGCGGCGGCGATGCGGCCGAACACGAAGCTGGTCATTGTGGAGAGCCCGAGCAATCCGGTCATGAAGATCACCGACCTTCAGGCCGTGGCAGCGGTGGCGAAGGAGCGCGGCGCGTTGACGATCGCGGACAATACGTTCGCCACGCCCATGAATCAGCGGCCGCTGGATCTGGGGATCGACCTCGCCGTCCACAGCGCCACCAAGTACTTCAGTGGCCACTCGGATGTCATCGCCGGCGTCGTGATGGGAAGCGCGGCGCTGGTCGAGAAGGTGTGGAACGCGAACGTGATCCTCGGCGCCACGCTCGGGCCGTTCGACGCATGGCTGCTGCTGCGCGGCATGCGCACGCTGTCGCTTCGCGTGGCGAAGCAAAACGCGAACGCCCTCGTCCTTGCTCAGTTTCTGGAACGGCATCCCGCGGTCAAGGTCGTGAACTACCCTGGCCTGAAGAGTCATCCGCAACATGAGCTGGCGTCGCGGCAGATGAGCGGGTTCGGTGGGATGTTGAGCTTCGACCTGAAAGGCGGCTACGAGGCGGCCAGCCGGTTCCTGAAACAGGTCCGCCTTCCGTTGCAGGCGGCGAGTCTTGGCGGAGTGGAGACGCTGGTCGTCAGCGCGGCTGCGAATTTCCGCCACTACCTCACCACCGAGGAGGCGGAGCGGATCGGTCTGCCGCTCGGGCTGGTGCGCGTCTCCGCAGGGATCGAGGCGGCAGACGATCTGATCGCCGATTTCGAACAGGCGCTAATGTGACTCGGCTATCCGCTCTTCACGCGCTCAAGGATGACGTTTGTCGTGGAGCGCTTGATGGCCGGGAACCCAACGATGACGTAAACAACTCATCGGAGGCCCTCGCGCGTCGTCGAAAACCGTTTGCGGTACGACGTCGGCGAGGTGCCGAAGGCTCTCCGGAAGTGGAAGCGCAGCGTTTCCGTGGTCTCGAATCCGACGGCCTCGGCCACCTGATCGATGGAGTCGTGGGAGACTTCGAGGCGGCGCTGCGCCGCGAGGAGGCGCTGGTGCGTGAGCCAGCGGTGCGGTGTGGTGCC